>CAZTLH010000056.1:0-10725 GCA_964614335.1 uncultured Gammaproteobacteria bacterium | reverse complement strand
ACCATGCCTGAACATTTCCCTGAAGATTCCGTCGGTCTGATCGAAGCCTCGATGGCGCATTTCACTGAACCACTGCAACTCAGTGGTGGCGGGATATTGCCGGCATTCGACCTGATCTATGAAACCTATGGTGTCCTGAATGCCGAAGCCAGCAATGCCATTCTGATCTGTCACGCCTTGAGTGGTGATCACCATGCCGCCGGATACCACAGCCGTGAGGACAAAAAACCCGGCTGGTGGGATAACCTCATTGGCCCGGGCAAACCACTGGACACCAACCAGTTCTATGTCGTCAGCTGCAACAATATCGGCGGTTGTGCCGGTTCCACAGGACCCACCACAATCGACCCCGGATCCGGCAAATACTATGGCCCGGATTTTCCGATCGTCACCGTCAGGGACTGGGTGGCCAGCCAGGCACGATTGGCTGATCTGCTCGGCATCCAGCGCTGGCTAGCCCTCGTTGGCGGCAGTCTCGGCGGTATGCAGGCACTACAATGGACCATCGATTTTCCTGACCGGGTCGGGCATGCCCTGATCATCGCTGCCGCACCAAAGCTTACAGCCCAGAATATCGCCTTCAATGAAGTGGCCCGACAAGCCATCCGTACAGACCCCGAATACCATGATGGCCGGTATGCCGAGCTTGACACCCTGCCAGCGCGTGGTCTGCGTCTGGCCCGCATGCTGGGTCATATCACCTATCTTTCAGATGACATCATGGCCCAGCGCTTTGGCCGTGATCTACGTCAGGGCAAGGTTAATTTTGATTTCAGTGTCGACTTTCAGGTGGAGAGTTATTTGCGCTATCAGGCTGACAGTTTTGTCGGTCGCTTTGATGCCAATACCTATTTACTGATGACCAAGTCACTCGATTATTTTGATCCCGCAGCTGAGCATGACGGCAGTCTGACCCGGGCCCTGGCGTCTGCGACTGCAAGTTTCCTGGTCATTTCCTTCAGCAGTGACTGGCGTTTTGCTGCCAGCCGTTCCCGGGAAATCGTCAAGGCGCTGCATGATAATGATCTCAATGTCAGCTACGCCAATATTACTTCATCCAATGGCCATGATGCCTTTCTGATGCCAAATGCCCAGTATTTCGAGGTCGTAAAGTCCTATATCAACAATGCGGCAGCCAATCTGTGAATCATTCCACTGGGAAAACCCGCACGTGCACACCAGCAAACCTGGACCAGCGTCCGGACCTGGCCATTGTCGCGGACTGGATAAAACCCGGGTCCAAGGTCCTGGATCTCGGTTGTGCTGATGGTCTGTTGTTACAGTACCTGCAGACAACAAAAAATGTTACCGGCTACGGTGTCGAAATCGATGATTGCCATATCGGGCCCTGTCTGCGTAACGGCATCAATGTCATACAAGGAAATCTGGACCAGGGGCTGTCTGAATTCGATGACAACTCTTTTGACTATGTAGTACTTTCGATGACCTTGCAGGCCATGCATAATCCCGCCCCGTTGCTCGATGAAATGCTGCGTGTCGGCACCGCAGGAATCGTCACCTTCCCCAATTTCGGTCACTGGAAAATTCGTTACAGTCTGGGCATACACGGAATCCTGCCGGTCACCCCCTCACTCCCCCATCAATGGTATAACACACCGAATATTCGCTTGTGTACCCTGGGTGATTTTGAGGCGCTGTGCCGACAACGAAATATCCGTGTACAACAACGCCAAACCATGGATCATAACCACGGCAACTCGACTGCAACCCGATTATTTCCGAGTCTGTTCGGCGAAATCGCCCTCTACCGCTTCGTCCGTCTTGTTGCCTGACCGATGGCTGCAAACACCCATCTCTCAACAAGCTCCAACCCTAAAGTGCCGAAAACCCATATGCCCACATCGCCACCAATTCCTGGCCGGAACGCCATTATCAGTGGCTCCCGACAACCCATGATTTGACAACTGTTTTTTCGCTCGATGGCCAAAAACCGCAAAACCACTCAAAAACAGGCGACAAATCCTGCGCTTGATAATCCAGGCGGGAACTCCTATGTCATTATCCGTGCCCTTTTCACCACACCCCGGATTGCTGCACTGTTTCTGCCCTCGCCTCCCACTTCTATTCTAATCTACTGCTGTAATCCTCTATGACTGAATTAACCCGTCTATTAAACTATTTTGGCAATGACAAAAACTGGATTCTGCAGGTCTTTGTTGTCGTTCTGTTGACCGTCCTTTGCAATTTCATTGCCAGACGCTTTCTGTTGCGACTAGGCAATAAACTAAAAATCACAAAAAACCCATGGGACAATGCCATCGTCGATGCGGTCCGACGACCACTGGCCTTGTTGATCTGGCTGCTGGGTATCACCTATGCTGTCGATATTATCCGGGTCTCGACCACTGCACCGATATTTGATGCCGTAACGGGTCTGAGAGATGTCGGTGTTATCATTATCTTCAGCCTCTTCCTGTTGAGTCTGTTGCGCCACTCACAGCATATATTCACTGACAAGACAGCAACCGACGAACAACGATATGACCGAACGACCGTCGAGGCCATCAGCCGGCTGCTACGTCTTTCTGTCATCATCACCAGTACGCTGGTGGCCCTGCAGACCCTGGGATTCAGTGTATCAGGGGTGTTGGCGTTTGGTGGCATCGGTGGTATCGCGATTGGTTTTGCGGCCAAGGATCTGTTGGCAAATTTCTTTGGTGCCATCATGATTTATATGGATCGCCCCTTTACCATCGGTGACTGGATACGCTCCAGTGACCGCGAAATTGAAGGTACGGTCGAACACATTGGCTGGCGTCTGACCCGGATTCGCACCTTTGAACAACGCCCGTTATATGTACCCAATTCAACATTTACCAGTATTTCTGTCGAAAATCCTTCACGTATGCACAATCGACGTATCTATGAAACCATCGGGATTCGTTACGATGATGCCGCGCAAGTGGCCAATGTCGTCGCGGCGGTCAAGACCATGCTGCAGCAACACCCTGAAATTGACCAGGGCCAAACCCTGATTGTCAATTTCAACCAGTTTGCACCGTCCTCACTGGATTTCTTTATCTATACCTTCACAAAAACCACCGATTGGGTGTATTACCATACAGTCAAACAGGATGTTTTGTTAAAGATTCTGGCCATTATCGATCAGCACGGTGCAGAAGTGGCCTTCCCCACCTCAACCGTACACCTGCCAGATGCCGGCCTTATCAATGGCACACTTTCCAAAAAAGAATAATCTGGTGCAACAGGATCAGTAACGACACAAGCGGTCTATATCGTTGACGCAATACATTGGTGGTATTGCCATCCACCCGCAACCCAGACAAGACTCCCGAGGCAGGAAACAAGGCAAGTTTCTGCAACCGCGGCCAAATCCCGGTTGAAACGGCGCCCCTTTCCGCCGCGTGAGGCGTGATCATGGAATAACAAGATCACGGTTGGCAGCTTCTAGCGATAAGACTCTCCGTGGATTATTGCCCACGAATATGATAATAAGAACAAACAAAATCGAACACATTAAAGTACTTCCAACAGGTATTATACAAGGTTCAGGGAGCAGGCTATTGGCACAAACACCACCACTCAATTCCCGCACGGCGATTTTCACCAAACGCGTCCATGATTACATGCGGGTCGCACCGGCAATACTCGATGATACTGCCAGTTGTGAGCAAGTGGTGCGTGCCATGGCCATGCACAAGACCACTGCTGCCCTGTTGCTCAATCCGGGCCAACGGGTCACCGGGATCATGACCGAGCAGGATGTCGTTCGACGGATCGGTTTTCATGTCTCGGCAACCACACCGATCCGGGAAGTCATGACCTGCCCGGTAAAAACAATTAGCACCGACGATTTTTTGTATCAGGCCATCGCCCGGATGCAGCGTTTTCATCTGCGCCATATGCCCGTTATCGACCACAGTGGTGTCCCGGTAGGGATGCTGAATCTGGAAGATGCCCTCGCGGTAGCGGCAGAGGAAACGATGGAACAGATCGGGCGTCTTTATCACGAAGACAACAGGAGCGGTCTGCATGCGGTCAAGACAGCCCAGGTTGAACTGGCAGAAGAGCTGTTTCTCGAAAGTATCCCGACACCTGAAATTCAGGCTGTGTTAACCCATATCAACAACGACATCTACCGTCGTCTCAGCCGTCTGAACCTCGAGGAAATGGCCACCGAAGACTGGGGCGAACCCCCGGTCGATTTCTGTGTCATCGTCATGGGCTCAGGCGGCCGTGGTGAAAGTTTTTTACATCCAGATCAGGATAACGGTTTTATACTCGATGATTACCCCGATCGGGATCACGATCGAATCGATGCTTTTTTTATCGAACTGGCAAAAAGACTGACCCATGATCTCGATCAGGCCGGCTTCCCGTTGTGCAAGGGCTACGTCATGGCCAGCAACCCGTTATGGCGGAAAACCATATCCCAATGGTGTCAACAAACGACCTTGTGGTGCAAACACCGCAGCACGGTTGCGTTGCGACTTTCAGATATCTTCTACGATTTTCAGCCGGTGTTCGGTGCCGTCGACCTGGCCGCGCGTCTTCGACATCACGTTATACGACAGGTGAGTCGGAGTCCAGTCTATTTACAAGCCATGTATGCTGATGATGTCGATCACGGGACTGCACTGGGCTGGTTTGACCGTTTTATCACAGTCAAGAATGTCAAATCACACAAAGGGGCGATCAATCTGAAACACACCGGCACCCTGCCTCTGGTCGAAGCCGTGCGTCTGATGAGTCTCAGGCATGGCATTGTCGCCACCCCCACCCTGCTGCGTCTGAATGAATTACGTGACACCGGTCAAATTGATGCTGACGAAACGGATTATTTAACCGGAGCCTACGAACACATCACACATTTGCTGCTGCGTTTGCAAATTCGAGATTTCAAGGCCGGGAAAAAAATCAGCAACTATATGCAGCCAAAAACCATGACTCACCGTGAACGCGACCTTCTGATCGACTCTTTCAAGGCCATTAACCGTTTTCGCGATCGTGTACGCACGGAATTTACCGGTGATGTTTTTTAGACCCGTTACCAACATGCACCACATTCAGAGCGGTACGTGCTGAATGCATACCCGGACCATTCTGCGTCTGGTGTTGTCTGGTCTGGTGATATCCCTGATACTGGCTGCCATCCCTGGTCTGGCCACCATAACAGCCCACGATCTGTCACCTCCAGCCATCAAGATTCTGCTGACAGCAGCGTTTGTGCTTGGGCTGGCCAGTACCGGTGCAGGTTTGATGTACTGCCGTCAACACTTTACGGGTTTGCGGAACCTGCGTGAGCGTGTGGTCATCTCGCTGACCGATGAAACCCATTCCCTGCCTGCTCTTGCCAGTGAAGACACCCCACGAGAGATCATGGAACTGCATGCAGTCATCAATCATTTGCTGGAACACCGACTGCAGTGGATCAGCCGACCAAGCGCCCGTCTTACCGCAATACTGCGTTCGATCTCTGAAGCCATTGTGGTCGTAACCGCCACCGGTCAGGTCAGCCTGGTCAACAGTGCTGCCAAAACCCTGCTGGGCGCCGAGCGGATAGCGGTTGGCACCAGTGTTTATGCGGCATTATCCCGACATTTAGTGGAGGCTGCTATCGCCCGGGCTCTGACCGAAGGACGGACAATCGAGGCTAAATTACTGACGGTAGAAAACCACAGTCTGTACGTCAGGGTTTCATCATTGGGGGCCATAGGCGGCGCTGTCTTCAGTTTTGTTGTTGACCAGCAGGAACATCCAAATTATCTGGTCGAACACGATATGACACTGCATGATGCAGCACCTATTCCCAGGATCTATGACGAAAGCTCCTTGCTGGCCGATTTGCCGGTGTTTGTATTTGACTGTGAGACCACCGGTCTCAATGTTCATCAGGACGCCATCGTTTCGGTGGGTGGGGTACGGATGCATGGAGAACGCATCTTCCGAAGTGCAACAATCGATCGTCTGGTCAATCCTCAACGGAGCATTCCTGAACGCAGCACCCGAATACACGGGATCACCGATGCCATGATTAAAGAGGCCGCTACCTTTCCTGTGGTATGGCATTCGCTGGCACCGATGATCGACAGCTGTGTTCTGGTTGGCCACAACATTGCTTTCGACGTCGCCCAGTTGCGTAACGCGACCCAACGGGCAGGTATCGACTGGACCCCGCCACCGACACTCGATACCTTGTTGCTGGCATCCGTACTCGAACCTGACGAAACTGAATTCACGCTGGAAAAGATCGCAGCCAGACTGGGGGTCAATGCCCGTGGTCGTCATACTGCTCTCGGGGACAGTCTGGTTACAGCCGAAATTTATGCCCGTATGCTGCTCTGGCTCAATGAAATTGGTATCACCACATTCGGCGAGGCCCTGGCCTTTTCCAGACGAGCCACAGCGATCATCGAACACCAGCGCGCATCCGGCTGGTTTCACAAAATCTGAATTAACCAACTGTTTTTCAATGTTTTATATTCGAGAGTTTGATCCATATATCGAATTGCTGCTTCGACAAAATTACGAAAAAAAAATACTTGCTTTTATTATCTAATCCTTGATAATGTGCGGTCATCGATGGCGCTTTATGTGTCGTCGAATATAACGAGTGGGACAACATCACTCCAGAAACACCGATAAATCGGTGATGTATAACAGCAAGGAGGCTGGCTATGGGGCGATGTCGACTGCTTTCCCAGTAATTGTGCGTTCTCGTCATGTACTGCAAAAAATAAGGAGAGTTCTACGATGAATATCAATCTACCAGGAGGATCTAAACCATGACTGCAAAAGTCTATTGGCTTTTTGTCTTTGTAGGATTGTACTGGACTTACTGTATCACCATGGGCTTCAAGAGTGCCCGAATGGCCAACACCGCCAGCGATTACTTTATCGCCGGACGCAGGCTTTCACTGTGGGTATTCGTGCTGGCCGCCACCGCGACTTCCTTCTCCGGCTGGACCTTCATGGGCCATCCGGGTCTGGTGTATCGCGATGGTTTTCAGTATGCCTACGCCTCCTTCTACACCATCACCATTCCATTTACCGGGGTATTATTTCTGAAACGTGAATGGATGCTGGGCAAGCGCTTTGGTTATGTTACACCGGGTGAAATGCTGGCAGACTATTTTCAGGGTGATGGCATCCGTATCCTTACGGTCTGTGTTGCCCTGCTATTTTCCATCCCCTATCTGGGCGTGCAATTGGGAGCTTCCGGCTTCCTTTTTAATGTGTTGACCACAACCGACGCCATGCCAAATGGTCTGCTCTCCGTCAATGAGGGCATGTGGCTGTTGTCCGCCGTAGTGTTCATCTACGTCGCCTCCGGCGGCCTGCGAGCTGTGGCCTATGTGGACACCGTGCAGTGTATTCTGCTCGGTCTTGGTATTGTGATCACAGGCGTGATTGCACTCAATGCCATCGGCGGCTGGGATGCACTCAACGCCGGTTTTGCCGCGCTGGGAAAAAATCCGGATGTCGGCAAATGGGGCGCTACACCTGACGGCTATAATTCCTATCTCGCTATCCCCGGTGTCATCCAGTTTACCGCCGGTCTGGGCAAGGAGACACCGGTCGGTGGCTTATGGACCGGGGTCATGGTGCTGACCTATATGTTCGCGTTAATGGGTATTCAGTCGGCTCCGGCCTTCACCATGTGGGCCTTCGGCAACAAGTCACCGGAACCCTTTGCCCCACAACAGGTCTGGGCGTCTTCGCTGTGTATCGGTGGTATCCTTTTCTTCTTCACCGCTTTTCAGGGCATGGGGGCACATCTGCTGGGTGCCAACCCATTGGTCAATGCCGCGGGTTTGAATCTCAATGAAACACTGATCGGCATGGTGGGGGCAAAACCGGATTCCATTGTTCCGCATTATTTCAACCTCATTGCGGACTCAACGCCCTGGCTAATCGGTTTGCTGGCAGTTTGTGCCCTGGCGGCCATGCAATCGACCGGCGCGGCCTATATGTCCACCGCCGGCGGGATGCTGACCCGGGATCTTTACAAACGCTATCTGAACCCCGGTGCCAGTCATACCACACAAAAGCTGTTTGGTCGTATCGGCGTCGGTGTCATCGTCTTGTCGGCCCTGGTCGTAGCCACCTGTTCGCATGATGCGCTGGTGCTGCTGGGTGGTCTGGCCGTGGCTTTCGGCTTTCAGATGTGGCCATCACTGGCTGCGGTCACCTGGATGCCGTGGATCACACGACAAGGAGCGACCTGGGGATTGGCAGCCGGTCTGCTGGGTGTCATCTTTACCGAGCCATTCGGCATCACCATCGCAGGTTTTTTTGGCATAGACCTGGCCTGGGGGCGCTGGCCGTGGACCATGCATTCGGCATTCTGGGGTATGTTCGTAAATCTACTGGTACTGCTCCCGGTTTCTGCGATGACCCAGAATGACGCAGATCAGGCTCATCGGATGAAATATCACAACTTCCTGCGTGAGCACGCTTCCCTGTCACCAGAGAAAAAAGGTCTGGTGCCAGTAGCCTGGATCATGACCCTGGCCTGGTTGTTCTTCGGTATCGGCCCCGGCGCCGTCATTGGCAACACCATCTTCGGTGCACCAGATGCCGGTGTTGAAGGCTGGACCTTTGGCATGCCATCCATCTGGGCCTGGCAAATCCTGTTCTGGATCCTTGGCGTTGGCATGATGTGGTTCCTGGCCTACAAAATGGAAATGTCGACCCTGCCACACAAAGAAGTTGAAGCACTGGTCGAAGACATCGGTGATACGGCAGCCCAACAGGGTTGATGTACACCCCTTTGTAGTCTAATGTTGTGAACGATGGGGGAAGGTCATGCTGGCCTTCCCCTGTTTTTTGTTATTGTTTCCCTTGATACCTAGCCAATCAACATACTGACGCAACAAACATGAAAACTCTATTCGACCCTGCCTTCCAGTATCTATGGGCCCTGATATTGGCACTACTGCTCTTTTATCCGGTGCGACAACTGATCTGGGCCTTGTATGTACGGCGTGCGGGACGGCGCGGCCAGGTCGGGGAAGAACAGAGTCTGGTACTAAAAAAACGATCCAACGTCACTGCCATTCTGCTTTGTCTGATTTTTTCTATCGTCTATACCACACATTTATTCAAGAGTTGATCATGAACCGGGCTATTCTTAAACGCTATGTCATTCTACTGGCCATACTGACAATCGTTCTGGTCATCGGCACCAGCGGACTCGATGGTTTTTTCTCCCGACCGGCAGGCGATCTGGAAACAGAAACCGGCACCTTGCGTCTGGAGGATAAACACTACGAGGAAGCCATGGCCGAATACAACAAGGCGCTGGAATTGTCACCCAATCATCGTGGTGCATTGATGGGCCGGGCATTGGTGTACCTGGACACCCATAAAAACCGCCAGGCCATTATCGAACTTGATTATCTGATTCAGTATTTACTGAAGAATCTGCCAGCCGATGATAAAACCGGTGAAGCCGCGCTGGCCGCCGCCTATGCCAATAAAGGCATCGCACTCGATCGTCTTGGCCAGTATGAAAATGCCTTTGCCGCCTATGTCCAGTCTCTTAAGACCAATCCGGAAACTGTAGCAGGACCCGGCACCATCCACAAGATTCTGTACGGTGATGAGCGTGTTTCGACGGTGCGGGATCGAGCCATCTATCTCTACAAACAGCTCCAATTACCAGCAGAAAAACGAATCATGCGTATCCCCGAACTGGACAATAAACAACGCATGTATCAACCCTGAGTTAGCCTGAAGATCCCGCTGAAACCCGAAATCCTGGATTTGCTTTGATGACCGGACCTTCTGGATTCCCGCATTCGCGGGAATGACGGCTGCAGAAAAACGAATCATGCGTATCCCCGAACTGGACAACAAACAACGCATGTATCAACCCTGAGTCCACCGGCAGATCCCACTGAAACCCGTAATCCTGGATTAGCTCTGATGACCAGAGCTTCTGGATTCCCGCATTCGCGGGAATGACAGCTGTGGCTACAAAGCGGAAAGACGGGATTTGTTGGCAGTTTTAAGACAGCTCATCCTACCCAGGAGGCCGTCCAGGAATAGAGAGCCGACTGTGAAATATCGGGCTTTGGCTAGATTGCCAGATATTCGTGCCGTAAATCTGTATTATCCAGCACTTCCTGCGCAGATCCGTCATAAACCACAAGACCGGTATCGAGAATCACGGCCCGATCTGCAAGTTTGAGGGCGGCAACGGCATTTTGCTCGACAATAATTGAGGTGTAACCGAGGGATTTGATTTCCAGTAATATGGATTCTATTTCGTGCACAATGGTGGGCGCCAAACCTTCATAGGGTTCATCAAGTAACAATAACTTGATATCCCTGACCAGTGCACGAGCGACTGCGAGCATCTGCTGCTCGCCACCCGACAAGGTCGTGCCACGTTGGTCACGTCGTTCAGCCAGACGGGGGAAATGCGAATAAATCTGCTCGATCGTCCAGCCTCTGGGCTCCTCAATACGTGCCAGAACCAGATTTTCTTCTACGGTCAGACCGGGGATAATTTCACGATCCTCCGGCACCAGCTGAATACCCGCCCTCGCGGCTTCAAAATTTTTCATTTTGTGGATCGATTTTCCCTGCAGGAAGATCTCACCACGTTGTACTTCTGGTGTAGAAGCACGCGCGATTGCGCGCAGAGTCGAGGTCTTGCCTGCACCATTGCGTCCCAGCAGTGCCAGTATCTCTTTTTCATTGATATCAAAGGAAACACCCTGCACGATATAGGAT
>CAZTLH010000055.1:0-10755 GCA_964614335.1 uncultured Gammaproteobacteria bacterium | reverse complement strand
TTGTACCTCTGGTGTGCCTTGGTTTGTGGTGCTGGTTGTTGTGTGCTGCTGTTGTTTCTTTTGAGTGTTCTGCTTGTTTATTGTACTCTGTTGCTTTTTGTTTTTCACGCGTCCGCCGGTATACGCGCTTCTCCTTAGTCTCGTGGTCTCGGATAGGTGTCTATGCGTCAGATCTGGCACAACTGGAACGCGGCTCGGCCAATATATCGCTGTCGCTGCTGTTACGGATTGCCCGCGCCCTGGGTGTGCGAATCGGCTCCTTGCTGCCGGAACGGGAGGAGACCTGTATCCGCTACCCACCATTGGGTGAGCTGATTGAAGGTTTCAGCGTGGAAGTCCAGGAACATGCCTATCAATTGCTACAAAAGGAATTTTCCCGGCATCGTGGTGCCAGCAAGGGGGTTGCGCTGGTTGGATTACGCGGCGGTGGCAAGAGCACACTCGGCCGACTGTTATCAAAACGTTTCCAGGTCCCCTTTGTGCGTCTGAATACGGTCACAGCCAAACTCGCCGGCATGGAAATGGATGAACTCATCTCCCTCACCGGCCAGAGTGTCTATCGTCGTCTCGAACTGCAGGCCTTGCAACAAACCATGGCCGACTACCACCATGTGATCGTCGAAACCGGTGGCAGTCTGATCTCCGAAGCAGAGACCTATGGGCTGTTGCGTGAACATTTTTTTACCGTCTGGATCCGTGCCCTGCCAGAAGACCATATGCAGCGTGTCATCGAACAGGGCGACTTGCGACCCATGGCCGGCAATCAACAGGCCATGGATGACCTCAAGCTGATTCTGGAAGAACGTGATGCCAAATACCGACTGGCGGATATTGACATCATGACCTCGGGACAAACCATCGAACAAAGCCTGCAACAACTGATCAAACCTTGTGCCAACTACCTGCAGGCCAACTGAAACATCAATCGGAATTATTTATGAAAGAAGTCTTTATTTGTGATGCCATCAGAACGCCTGTCGGCCGATATGCCGGCAAATTATCCAGTATCAGGACAGACGATCTGGCTACCCTGCCGATCAAGGCCCTGATGACACGCAACCCGAATGTAGACTGGCAGCAGGTCGATGATGTGCTCTATGGCTGTGCCAATCAGGCCGGTGAAGACAACCGTAATATAGCAAGAATGGCAGCCTTGTTGGCCGGCTTGCCAGAAAATGTCGGTGGTGTCACCATCAACCGGCTCTGTGGTTCGAGTATGGATGCCGTCGGCACGGCGGCACGGGCAATAAAATGTGGCGAAGCAGAATTGATGATCGCCGGTGGTGTTGAATCCATGTCCCGGGCACCAATGGTGGTGGCCAAGGCCCTGTCAGCATTTTCACGCGCCGCAGAAATGTATGACACCACCATCGGCTGGCGTTTTATCAACCCGCATATGCGTGACCAATTCGGTGTCGATTCCATGCCGGAAACCGCTGAAAATCTGGCTCGTGAGCGGAATATCAATCGTCAGGATCAGGACGCATTTGCATTGCGCTCCCAGCAACTGACCGCGGCCGCTATCAGCAGCGGACGTCTGGCTGAGGAGATCATAGCGGTCACCGTACCGCAACGACGCGGCGAGGCCATGATTGTGGACACTGATGAACACCCCCGGATCCATACCACACTCGAAAAACTGGCCCAACTTCGGCCGATCGTCAATCCACAGGGCACCGTCACAGCAGGCAATGCTTCCGGGATCAATGATGGTGCCTGTGCCATGATACTGGCTTCTGAACAGGCGGTCAGACAACAGCAACTGCAACCGAAGGCTCGCGTGCTCGGCATGGCAACAGCCGGCGTGCCTCCAAGAATCATGGGCATCGGCCCGGCGCCGGCCACCCGCAAAGTTATGCAAAAACTGGGCCTCAGTCTCGATGACCTGTCGGTCATCGAACTCAATGAAGCCTTTTCAGCGCAGGCGCTTGCCGTCAGTCGTGACCTCGAACTGGATGACAATGATGAAAGGATTAACCCCAACGGCGGTGCCATCGCCCTTGGCCACCCACTGGGCATGAGTGGTGCAAGACTGGTGACAACCGCCACCTATCAACTGCAACGAACCCGTGGCCGATATGCTCTCTGCACCATGTGTATCGGTGTCGGCCAGGGTATTGCCATGGTCATCGAACGTGCCTAAACAAAGGGGTCAGAGCCCTTTAATAAAAGAATAAAAGGGGTCAGAGCCCTTTTTTGAGGAGAACCGCAATGCATGAAATCTTGATACTGGGTCGCGGTGGCCAGGGTGCACAGACCGCCGGAAATCTGCTGGCCCAGACCTTCTTCAGTGAAGGCCATTTTGTGCAGACTTTTGCCACCTACGGCGGTGCCCGCCGTGGGACACCGGTCAGTGCATCGTTACGGGTTGATGATCGACCGATCCGTCTGCGCTGCAACATCGAACATGCTTCGGCGATGCTGTGTTTTGATGACAGTCTGCTGCAACCTGCTTTTCTGCAATTTGTCAAACCGGATGCGCTGATTGTGGTCAATACGCGCAAAACGTTCGACGCATTCAGTGCCCTGGGCAAATACCGTTTCATCGCTGTCGACGGTGCCCAGATCGCACACGATACCGATATGGGCAAGGTCGTCAATTCCGCCTTGTTGGGGGCATTTGCCGCCACCTTCGAACATCCCGATATTGAAGTACTTTGCCAGGTCGTCAAAACCTCTGCCCCGGTTAAAAAAGAGAATAATGTCGCTTCCTGTCGTCAGGGTTACCTGGTCGGAGAAAAAAAAGGGTCAGAGTCCTTTTTTCATTTGAGGAATCAGTGATGGATCAACAAGTTTCACCCTTATGGACGACCAGCACGACGCTGGATCGCAAGACCGGCACCTGGCGCAGCGCCATGCCGGATTACAGGACCCTGCCATCGCCTTGTCTGGGTGCCTGTCCGGTCAATGGTCATATCGCCGACTGGATTCAGCACATCCATCAGCAGGACTATCAGGCCGCCTGGATCACACTGATGGACAATAACCCTTTTCCTGCCATTGCCGGCAGAATCTGCCATCATCCCTGTGAAACCGCCTGTAACCGGCAGTATCTTGATGAATCAATCGCCATTTGTTCGCTGGAGCGTTTTGTCGGTGACATGGCGCTCGATCAAGGCTGGTCGGTGCCTGCGCCGGACCGCGAACGCAAGGAAACGATCGCGGTCGTCGGTGCCGGTCCTGCCGGTTTGTCGGCTGCCTACCAGTTACGGCGGCGTGGTTTTCAAGTCACCTTATTTGAGTCGCAGGAACTGCTCGGTGGCCTGATGCGTTATGGCATTCCGGCTTACCGGCTGGAAAAAAGCATTCTCGACGGCGAAATCCAGCGTATTCTCGATCTCGGTGTTGTGGTCGAACGACAAGCTGCAATTTCCAGCCAACAACAACTGCAAGACCTGCAGGACAAATTTGATGCGGTGTATCTGGCCACTGGTGCTGCGCGCTCGAAATCCTTGCCGGGTCTGGACTACACAAAATCCTGGGTCGTCGATGGAGCCGACTTTCTGGCTGCAACCAATACCGGCAAACCCTGCACTACCGGTCAACGTCTCCTGGTCATCGGTGGTGGCAGTGCTGCCATGGATGCGGCACGCACGGCCAGACGCCTCGGCAAATCGGTCACGGTTCTGGCCCTGGAACCATTCGAGCATTTACCGGCGCAACCAGCGGAAGTCGAAGAGGCACAAGAAGAAGGCATTCACTTTGTCACCAGTGCCCGGCTGGAACAGGTCACGGAACAGGCACAGGGTCTGAGCCTGCAGTGTGTTGAGGTCAAATTCACGGCCGGCACCACAAGAGGTGAATTTACCGTACAACCCAGATCCGATACGAATTTCACCCTGGAAACCGACTCGATTATTCCCTCCATCGGCCAGGATTCGGATTATGCCGTGTGGGGTACATTGTTCGAGTCCCAGGGTCCGGTCCTCAAGACCGGTCAGGACTGGCAAACCGGTCGCAAGGGAGTCTTTGCCGGTGGCGATCTGGCCAGTATGGAACGTTTTGTGACCCAGGCCGTGGGCATGGGCAAACAGGCGGCCGTAGCCATTGGCCGCTATCTCGACCATCAGCCAACGTTAACGGGTGAAAAGACCGTCGACGCGGTCAGTATCGATGCCATCAATACCTATTATTATCCACCACAACCACGAATTAAACAGCAGAATTTAGGCGTTGCACAACGGTTGCAGAACTTTGATGAAGTGCAGATCCCATTGAATACCGAACAGGCCAGGACCGAGGCCGTCCGCTGTTTCAGTTGTGGCACCTGTATCTATTGTGACAACTGTTATGGTCATTGCCCGGATATGGCGATCACCAAACTTGAACATGGTTACGAGGTCAAATCCGGCTATTGCAAGGGCTGTGGCTTGTGTGTGGCCGAATGTCCGACCGGATCCATCGTGATGCAGAAAGAACTGGAGGGGCCAGCACAATGAACGATAACGCCAAACGTCTGCTGCTGACTGGCAACCATGCGGTCGCCTGGGCGGTGAAACGGGTTCACCCGGATGTCGCCCCGCTCTACCCCATCACTCCGCAAACCCCGATACTGGAGAAATTGACCGATTTTCAAAGCAAAAGTGAACTCCAGGGCACCGAAATACTGACCCCGGAATCGGAGCATTCCGCCATGGCCGCCTGTATCAGTGCCTCCCTGACTGGTGTCCGCGTGTTTGCCGCCACCTCCTCACAGGGCCTGTTGCTGATGCACGAATTGCTGCATTATGCCGCCGGTGCCAGGGCCAGAATCGTGATGTTCAATGTCAACCGCACCCCGGCATCGCCGTGGGGCTTCTGGCCGGACCAGCTCGACAGCCTGTCCCAGCGTGACACCGGCTGGGCCCAGTTGTACAGCGAATCACCGCAGGAATCCCTCGATACCACAATCCAGGCCTATCACATCGCCGAGTCGATCGGGGTCCCGATCATGGTCAGTCATGATGCCTTTTATGTTTCCCATGCCATGGAGCCGGTTGAAGTCCCGAGTCAGCAGCAGGTCGATGAATTTTTGCCGCCCTTTGCCTGCGAGTATTTTCTCGACCCGGAACGTGGCCAATCCTTTGGTGCTCCACTCGATCAAAAAAACTGGAATCGCAGCCGGCGGGAAATGGCGACAGCGATGACCCAGGTATTTGCTGCAGTCAGCGACACCGGAAAAAAATGGGAGGCTTTAACCGGTCGTAGCTATGGCTCGGTGGAAGCCTATCGTATGGAGGATGCCGAAACCGCTATTGTCAGCATGGGCAGCATGTGTGGCACTGTACGTGAGGCGGTCGATGAATTGCGCAAAGACGGAATACGGGCCGGTCTGTTGAAAATTCGCCTCTTCCGTCCCTTCCCGGCGGCTGCAGTACGCAAGGCATTGGCCAATATACCTTGCGCCATCGTTCTCGATCGCAATTTCTCCTGCGGTCTCGGCGGGATTGTCCATCAGGAGCTGAAAGCGGCGCTGTATGGAACCGACACCACACCGAAGGTACACGGACTGCTGGCCGGAGTCGGCGGTGTCAATGTTTCGGCAAACAAGATCAGGCAGTGGTTTGGCGAATATGCCGGAGCTGTTCCTGTTAATGAATCACTGTGGGTGGAGTAAGCAAATGGATGCTATCGAATATCAGGATACAGATCTATTTCATTCCGGGCATGTAGCATGCGCCGGCTGCGTCGAAGCCCTGTCTCTGCGGGTGATTCTCAATATCGTCGGTCAGGATGCCATTGCCGTAGTGCCACCTTCCTGTGCAGCCGTCATCTGCGGCATCTACCCCAACAGCGCCCTGAGCATACCGGCATTTCATACCAGTATTGAATCGGCTGCGGCCACAGCCAGTGGTGTCAAACGCGCCTTGCTGGCCAAAGGCAAACCCGATACCACGGTCCTCTGTCTGGCCGGCGATGGCGGAACCTATGATATCGGTCTGCAATCATTGTCATCGGCAGCCGAACGCAATGAGGATATTCTCTACGTCTGTTTTGACAATGAAGGCTATATGAATACCGGCGGGCAGAAGAGCTCATCGACACCCGAGGGCGCGGCAACTGGCAGCACTCCCTCAGGAAAGACCACCCGCAAAAAAAATCTGGTCGATATCATGGCCGCCCATCTGGTGCCCTATATTGCCACTGTCAGTCCCGGTCATATCCCGGACATGAAAGCCAAGGTGAAGAAGGCGCTGAAAATCAAGGGTACCAAAATCATTATCGTCCTGATTCCTTGTCTGGCCGGCTGGGGTGTGGCCGATGATGCCGGGATCAAGACCGCAAGAATGGCTGTCGACTCGGGAATGTTTCCACTCTACGAAGTCGAAGACGGCGTACGCTACACCCTCAGTCAGCCGGCACCGACACAATCGGTAAAACCGTATCTTGCCCTGCAGAAACGCTACCGCCAGATCAGTGATGAACAGGTGAAGCTGCTGCAATTGCATACCGATAACGAGTGGCAGCGACTCGCCCAACGAGCGGCCGGATAAGCCATGAATCACAATCGCCGAGCAATGATATTTTTCCTGGATTGAAGACAAAACGGATGTACAAGTGGTTTCTGGTGGCTTTGCTGACGATCATAGTGGTGATAGTGCTGCTGTTCTACGTACTCGGGCTACGCTCACGAACCGGCAATGCAGCAGGCCTGGTTGAGGGCCAGCTGGCAGCGTGCCCGAATACGCCCAACTGCGTATCCAGTGAAGCGGGTACTGATGATACCCATAGCATTGATGCGCTCGGTTATGTAGCACCACGCACTTCTGAGCAAGCCTGGAAACATCTGCAGTTATTGATCAAGAACGGAGGTGGCATCATACAAAAAGTCGGGCCGCAATATCTCGCCGCCAGCTATCGTTCAGCTGTTTTTGGCTTCGTCGATGATCTGGAAGCACGTCTGGATGATAGCCATTATCGTATTCAGTTGCGATCTGCTTCAAGGGTCGGTCGTAGTGATTTCGGTGCCAATCGGGCCCGTGTCGAGGCCATCAGACAACAATATTGACTACGGTCGTCAAATCCTGAGCCAGCCTTTTGTCAGCAGACACACGATCCGGGAAAATTATTGCGATCCCTCATACAATCGATAACGTAAATTATCTATCGCATATTTTTTTTGAGGCTGTGATCTCGGTCTGTTTAAACTGGTGTTACCAAGCATCGGTACAGACCTAAGGAGACCACCATAAAACAAGATACCACGAAGCCATTGAGTAAAATCATCAGAATAGACAAATCCTGATCTTTTGTTGGTGAGCGTTCAACAATTCCCGCTAGAAATTTGATATCAAGGGTTTGTTGGCGGCTTTCGAGCAATTATGGACCATTGGCCATCGAGCGAGAAAACAGTCAGCAAATCCTTGGCTAGCGGGAGCTCCTGGCAAGGGTTCTTGAGAGACTGCTACTTTCGATAGATACAGAAACAATTGCCACGTGCTTTTGCTTCATACATGGCAGTATCTGCCAATTTGATCAGCGTATCATCCTCCTGGGCATCATCCGGATAGATTGCGATGCCGATACTGGAGCCAATACCGATTTCTGTATCCTGTTGCTGTAGATCGAAGGGGCTGGCCAAGGCAGCAATGATTTTATCTGCGATCGCCCGGACATGATCGAGCTCGCCGATATCACGCAAAATGATGGTGAACTCATCTCCTCCCATACGGGCCACCGTATCGCTTGCTCGCAACTGTGACACAATTCTTTTCGCCGCGATTTGCAGGATTAGATCGCCTGCATGATGCCCAAATGTGTCATTGACGGCTTTAAAACGATCCAGATCGAGGAATAACAAGGCGAATCGATAGTGCTCACGTCGAGCCAGATCAATCTCCAGTTCCAGGCGTTCATTAAAAAGTAGTCGATTTGGCAACCCTGTCAAACTATCATGATTGGCCAGATGCTGAATTCGTTCTGCTGCAGCCCGCTGCTCTGTAATATCAACGGCCATGGCATAAAACCCGGGTACCTGCTGATCTTGTTCCGGAACATGCGGAACGAGTTTGGCTTCAATCCAGCGTTGCTCACCGTTTCCGAGTGTCACCATACGTTGATATTTTCTGGGTTCCCCGACCAGCGCCTTGTCGAAATGTTCATTTAAATCGGCAAAGGCAATATCACCAATGATCTCGTTTAGGGTTTTGCCAACCAACTCTTTGCGTAAAAAACCAAAAAAATCGGCATAACGCTTGTTGGCGAAGGTGCAATGCATGCTTCGATCGAAACTCAAGATCATGGCAGGCACATTATCCACCAGCAATCTCATTTCTTCTTCACGGTTATGCAGTGCATTTTCAGCCTGTTTTCGTGCGCTGATATCGGAATAGGTGGAAACAAAGCCACCACTCGGCAATGGCGTACCACGGATTTCGAGTACCAACCCGTTAGGACGGGTACGCTCGAAGATATGAGGCTGCTTTTCGCACGCCCGATCCATTGCCACAGAGGTCAGCTCCTCCGGGTCGCCGGGCCCATACTCCCCACGTTCAGCATTAAACCGCAGCAACGACTCCAGCGAAGGCAAGCCATCTGCAAATAATTCTTCCGGGAAGTCGAGCAATGTCTTGAGTTTCTCGTTACAGGCAATCATTTGCAAATCCCGATCAAACAACGAGACACCACTGGGCATGTAATCAAGGATCAACCGCAGTGTTTCACTACGAGCTTTGTCAAGATTCAGCTGCCCAATAGCTATAGACGCCGAGCCAACATCATCAACGATCTCAGTCGTCATTATGAGATTTCCTTACTTTTACCATGCAGCAATTCTACCACGACTTTATGGGTATCCGTTGAATTGACAACGTTCCACCTGTTCGCTCAATAAAGCGGCTTCATTGCCTGAGATAATCTTAACTTTCTTAAGCTTCATTTAACCTCAGGGCGTTATATTAATGCCATACATTTCTCATCCTTCCAGTCTCAGGAATAACCCATTGGAATCCTATTATGAAAACCATTGCCACATTCGCCACCATCTTTGTCAGCGTCTATATCGCCGCATTGATCAATGTCTCATTCTTCGGCACGCAGGTGTAACCACTCCCGCTTAACTTCCCATTTAATCTGTCAGGACTGGACTCGGAATACAGGCTTCAGTCTATTTTGGAATGACGGATCCTTGCGCAAGGATTATGTGGTAAGGAATTTACTGGCTTATTTCGAGTTATTCTGATGGTTCTGCCATCGTGCGAGAAAACATCTGGCAAATTCTGAGTGACCGAATGCTCCAGTTAGCCAGGTAAGTTTGTTCCAGAATAAATAAATTTCCGTTACACTTGTCAGCCAATAATGGCTTCAGAGCCTCACTCTGCCCTGGTTCTGTTCTGCCTGAGCTAACAAAACCCGACACCATATTAAATGACTAATATTCCCGCACTGGAGTTTCGCGAGGTCCGTCATGTCATGGATAACCGCATGGTTCTCAATGACATCAACTGGACCATTAAACAGGGCCAACACTGGACCATTCTGGGGCCCAATGGTGCCGGCAAAACCACTTTATTGAAGATGGCATGCGGCTACCTCTGGCCGAATCGTGGCGGGGTTGTTCTGCGCAGGGGAAAATCGCTGGTTAATCTTCCCCAATTACGCAAAAGCATCGGTTGGGTTACTTCCTCGCTGGTGCGTGAGATTCCGTCCTGGGAACCAGTATTGAAAACCGTGGTTTCCGGAAAATTTGCCCAAATAGGTCTCACCGGAGGACCCTCTGCAACACCGGATCCAGATGATTTCACACGCGCAGATCAATATCTGGCCGTAATGGGCTGTACGAATCTGCGACAGCAGGCATTTGGAACCTTATCCCAGGGTGAACAGCAAAAAGTATTAATCGCCCGAGCCCGCATGACGCAACCCTATCTCATTTTTCTGGATGAGCCATGTACTGGCATGGATCCTGGTGCCAGGGAAAATTTTCTCACGTCAATTCAAAATCTCGGCCAACAGAAGCAGGTACCGACACTGGTCTATGTCACCCACCACGTCGAAGAAATTCTGCCTCTGTTCAGCAAAATGCTGATCCTCAAGAATGGGCGCATCCTAACCCAGGGTGATACCACAGCATTAATGCAGGCTCAACTGCTTGAAACCCTCTATCAAACCCCATTGCGCCTGACCAAAAAAAGCGGCCGCTACTGGCCCTATCTGGATTAATCGGCAAGGAAAATCATCCAAAGATGATGTCCATACCTTATGTTGGTCAAGGCTCAGCTTATAATGGCAAAAGCCGCAAAAGCGCAACACTGACGACTGCAAACTATTTGTTAACCTGCTGACTATCTACCCGTGAGTTATCTTCTCTTACCACATCAAGATTCCTCACATTCGTTCGAGGTAAGCGAGTGCGGCTGGAAAAATAGTTCCAAGTAATCACTGACCAAATTGGTCACCTTTTACTCAATTTGATGACCGTTAGCCTAATGAAAGTGAATGCAGAAAATCAAATATTTACCTGATTAGCCACAACGATCAGCCAATCATAGGTAATTTTATAATACAAAACACAATGGCGATCAACAAAGTTCAGTTTCAAAAAGGCATCAGTTTGCCAGACGTTCTGGCCAATACGGTACCGAAGAGACCTGCAGTGCAACCCTGCTGATATTTAAATGGCTGAACGGGTACCTCTGCCCACATTGCGGTTATCAGAGGGCCAGCCTGCGGCCGTTCCCATCCGCTCCCGGCGGATGGGTCTGGGATCTCGATTGAGCCTGGGGGCGGGAGCGCATCTTATGGAAGGGCTGCCTCCAATGCCTAGATCCAGAATGG
>CAZTLH010000054.1:0-10808 GCA_964614335.1 uncultured Gammaproteobacteria bacterium | reverse complement strand
GTAGTACATTCAAAATCTGTCATCTGTCGGGCAAAGGTATCGTATTCCTGTTTTTTACAGGAAACAAACAGATTGCACAACAACGGTGAAAATATCAAGGATGAAATCGGACTTTTTTCAAAAATAGAGATCGCAGTATGCCAATCATTGGGCAGTTGCCGAGCATTTGCCGGAAACCGATCGCCAGCTACAGGTTCCTCCGGTTTGTGTTGTTTTTCAATACCGATCAGCGCCGCACCGAGGACCGCAGCCAGTACCAAGTAGGGGTTGGCATCCGCCCCGGCGACGCGATGCTCGATCCGTCTTGCTGTATGTGGACCACCTGGAATACGTATTGCGGCATGGCGATTTTCATAACCCCAACAGACCGCACAGGGGGCATGGGTGTGCGGCTGCAGACGTCGATAGGAATTCAGATGAGGAGCAAATACCAATGTCGACGGGCGCATGGCCTCCAGTAACCCGGTCACGGCATGAAGCAGGGTTTTCGATCCTTGATCGCTACCGTCATCAAAAATATTTTCACCCTTTTCATTCAACAGCGAGAAATGAATATGCAGCCCACTGCCGGTCTGTTGCGGGTAGGGCTTGGCCATAAAGGTCGCTGCCAGATGATGCTTCTGCGCCATCCCTTTAATGATGCGTTTAAACAGGATGGCATCATCAGCGGCTGAAAGTGCATCATCACGATGCAACAGATTGATTTCAAATTGACCGACGCCACATTCCGTAATCGCAGTATCTGCAGGTATACCCTGCCCGTCACACACCGTGTATACATCATGAAAGAATTCATTGAACTGATCGAGTTCATCAATCGATAACACCGCATTACTGACCAGCGGTTTACCCGTTGCCGGCGACGTTGGTGTCGTCGGCCGGGTCTTTAACGCGTCCAGCAGATAAAACTCCAGTTCGGTGGCCACAACCGGTTTCAGACCCAGCGCGGCATAGCGCTCGAGTACTGCAGCCAAAGCACGTCGTGGGTCCGCTGAGAAGGGGATTCCCGACTCATCACACAACCATAACGGGATCAAGGCTCCGGGCTGACGCAGCCACTCCATGGGCAGAATCCGACGACCGGTCCATTCCAGAATACCATCTCCGTCACCTGCTTCATAAACCAGTTTTGAATCCGCAATATCATTGCCCCAGATATCGACACTGGTCGCGGACAAGGGGATACGCAAGCCCCCACTCAGAGCTTTCTTCGCCTCTCCGACAGGGATGAGCTTGCCGCGCATCAGGCCATTGAGGTCGCAGACGGCAGCACGAAGATGTTCGATTTCCGGTCTGGCCTCAAGCCAGGCCAACATTTCTTCTGACGTTGATTTCATCGGTCCATTATGCGGCAATGTGATTTGATTTCCTATGCCAGAAAGAATCCATTGTAGCTGGAAAAGAATTGTTATTTTAGAAACTCATACTTGGGTCAGGGGCTCCCGCCAGAAACATGAAAGACTGGATTTGCTGGCTGCTTTTGAGCCAATTGGCAGCTTTTGGCCATTGAGCGAAAAAACAGCCAGCAAATCCAGACTTAGCGGGACCTCCTGTGCTTGGGTAAAGAGTACGACTGGAGTATATCTGGATTCCCGCTTTCGCGGGAATGACAGGGTTGCGGGTCCCAGCCTTTTCCCTCTACATCTTTACACGCAGTGAGGATGGATCGTAGAAGGGTTTGAGCGAAACTTCAGCATCGATCAATTTGTCGGCCACATCAATGGTATAGTTGCTGGCCAGCATATCCTTTAGTTTCTCCCCTTCTTTTACCGGTACATAGCCCATACCGATCGCGGCACCGACGGTGTGGCCATAGCTGCCAGAGCTGAGAAAACCCACGACTTTCCCATCACGAACAATGGGTTCGTTGTGATAGAGCAGTGGTTCCGGATCCTTGAGTTTGAACAT
Source organism: uncultured Gammaproteobacteria bacterium (assembly GCA_964614335.1). Taxonomy (GTDB): domain Bacteria; phylum Pseudomonadota; class Gammaproteobacteria; order Arenicellales; family DRJH01; genus DRJH01. Next base: position 8,900 of record CAZTLH010000054.1, on the reverse strand, counting down.
TAGCAGCCGACGCGTGAGACCTGATTCTTTCTTCGCCAACACGGCCTCACGGCCAATAAAGGGTCCAAATCGACCCGGCTTTTTATCCACCTTGACGGCAAACCCCAGACCGCCTTCCAGCACATGATCTTCATCGGTGATGTCATGACCAAAATGACGAAAGCCTTTTTCCAGACGGCAGCTGTCCATAACATGCAGACCAACCAGACGTGCATCGTGTTTCTGTCCTGCGGCATACAGGGTTTCAAAAACATGACAGGCCTGGTCGGAAGACACATAGATCTCCCAACCCAACTCACCAACATAGCTGACACGATGGGCGCGTGCCAACCCCATACCGATTTCAATTTCACGCGCCATCCCAAACGGAAAGCTTTCATTATCCAACGCCTGGGGTGTCACTTCCGACAAAACTGCCCGGGCGTTGGGGCCCATGACACAGATCACCGCCTCCCCAGCGGTGACATCGATAATACTCACCGCAGCATCTTCTGCGAGATGACGCCGCAACCAGGCCAGATCGCGTTCAATCGTGGCACCGGGTGTGACCAACAGAAAACTGTTCGGACCCAGCCGGGTTACCGTCAGGTCGGCTTCTATTCCTCCACGATCATTCAGCCACTGGGTATAGACGATACGACCGCTCGGAACATCGATATCATTGGCACAGATCAATTGCAGAAAATCCAGAGCGTCTGCACCATCGATACGAATTTTGCCAAATGATGACATGTCATAAATCCCGACATTCTCTCGCAGGGCCCGATGTTCCTGTTGTGCATAGCCAAACCAGTTCTGTCGTTGCCAGCTGTATTCATACGCCGGCTTTTTACCTTTGGCGAGTTCACTTTCCGGTAAAAACCAGTTGGCTCTTTCCCAACCCACCATTTCGCCAAAACAGGCGCCATGTTGCTCCAGCAGATGATGAATCGGTGATCTGCGGATACCCCGTGCGCTTTCATACTGACGAAACGGGAAATGGTCTGCATAGAGCAGACCGAGGGTTTCGGTGACACGTGTCGCCAGATACTTCTTGTTGTTCTGAAATGGCTGATTGCGACGGATATCGACATCCCAGAGATTACAGGGTGGTACACCATCTTCCATCCATTGTGCCAGGACCATACCGGCACCACCGGCAGACTGGATGCCGACCGAGTTGAAGCCGGCTGCGACAAAGAAATTACGCAGATTGGGTGCTTCGCCCAAATGATAGCGATCATCCGCAGTAAAACTTTCCGGACCATTAAAAAAAGTCTGTATGCCCGCTTCCGCGAGGGCCGGCAATCGATTGATGGCCATCTCGAGTATCGGTTCAAAATGCTCAATATCTTCTGGCAGCTGGTCAAAACAAAAACTTTCCGGGATACCATTGCCACCCCAGGGCTTGGCCACCGGTTCGAAAGCACCGACTAATAGTTTGCCGGCATCTTCCTTGTAATAGGCACATTCATCCGGTACCCGCAGGGTCGGCATATTCCGGGTCAACTGTGACATCGGTTCGGTTACGATATAAAAATGCTCGGCAGCATGCAAAGGCACCTGCACACCGGCCATTAAACCGACATCCCGTGACCACATTCCGGCACAGTTGACAACATAATCGGCCACAATCGGCCCCTGATCCGTCTCGACACCAGTCACCCGCCCGTTGACCTGATGTATGGCCTTGACCACCACAGCTTCGAATACCTGGGCACCCTTCAACTTCGCCCCCTTGGCCAGGGCGGTGGCAATATTGGTCGGATCACCCTGCCCGTCTTCGGCCAGATAAACCCCGCCAACGACGCCTTCCGGATTCAATAATGGATAACGCTCCATGATTTCATCAATGGTCAGTTCTTCGATGACCACATCAAAGGCCCGCGCCATGGCCATTCCGCGGCGATACTCTTCCATACGTTCATTGGTCAAGGCCAGGGAAATCGAACCATTTCGACGAAACCCGGTCGCCATGCCGGTTTCTTCTTCCAGCCGTCCATACAATTCCTGGGTATATTTTGCCAGCCGGGTCATGTTCTCGGTAGCACGCAATTGCCCGATCAATCCGGCAGCATGCCAGGTGGTACCACAGGTCAGTTGCTTGCGTTCCAGCAGGACAATATCTTTCCAGCCCAGATGGGCCAGATGATATGCCACCGAACAACCGACAACACCTCCACCGATGATAACGACACGGGCATGGGACGGAATTTGCTTCATGAAATACGCTCCCGTTAAGGCCGGAATATCACATCCCGGAATATCACATCAAAAAGTTTCGATATTTTACTTGAACCAATCCCAACTCTGATACGATTTTGCAGACTATTATCCAGATACTATTTGAACTAATGTGATATTGGATGGAGTCATTCAAATAATGTAAAAAAGATAATCACCGTGTGCGTCAGGTTTTGGGCCCGGCAGGGTCTGGCTCACCCTGCCGATGAAACTCACTTCTGATAACCGCCACGTTTGGCAGGCAGTACAAAAATCCTGGTCACAATCAAATAAACCAGACCGCCAACCACTGCCGTTGGCAATGAAGCTGTCAGATACTGATATGGGGAGTGACTGGCGTAAGTGAGCGGATTCAGCAGATATATATAAGTGAAGAATCCGGCGATCATGGCAACGACGGCCGCAGGGTTGAATCCAGCCCAATAGGCATAGGACGACTCCGATGAGTCGTCATACAAGGCGCGAATATCCAGTTTCTGACCGCGTAAAAAATAATAATCAACAATTTGAATGGCCACCAATGGGGCAAAAAAGACACCAATAAAAGCCGGAAAACTACCGAAATTATTAAAGAACAGATCTGGTATGACAATACCAACAAAAGCCACCGGAACAAGACCCAGAAGCAAGGCGACATTCCATGACCTTTTACCGATCGATGGGATATGTTTCAAACCAACGGCCGAAGCATAAACACCGATGACAGCAGTACCAAAATTCGCCGCAATAACAAACAGCAGAGCAATCGAGCCGTAAAATGTACCACCAAGTTTAATCAGCCAGGCCGACGGATCGGAGGTTTGCAATGCCAGTACTGATGCCAGACCGATGATCGACGAGATCGGCACAGGCAAACCCATACCCAGCATGAGAGTAATAGCAGCACATGTCCAATCACACCCAGGAACCACAACCAGGCCCAATCTGCATTGGTAAAGCCATCCCCCTGATTGGCCGGATTCTCTAATTCAGAGATCCTCCTTTCAAGCTCGGGAGGCAAAATTGTTTTGGTCATGATGATCTCCTTTTTATATCCATAATGAAACTACTTTTTTACTCATCCCCTGCATCGGGAAAAGCTTCTTCATCTTTGTAGGGGAACCACCAGAAATCCTGAGCTCTGGCTCCAGGGTCAATCATGGCGGACTTTGTATGGCGGAAAGTGTCGAGACCTTCCGCACCCAATTGCCGACCCATGCCAGACATTTTGCGACCTCCAAAGGGACCAGCATCATTATCCAGCAAGGGTGCATTGACCCACACCATCCCGGTTTCGATTTCTTTGACAGCACGCATGGCTTCGTTGAGATTGGTGGTAAAAATATTTGCTCCCAGACCATAACTGGATTGATTGGCCAGTTCTATAGCCTGATCCAGACTGGAAACCTTGCAGATCGGTGCTACTGGACCAAAACTTTCCGCATTCATGATATCCATATCCGGGGTAACTTCGGTCAAGACCGCAGGTTCGGTAAACCAGCCTCTATTAAATCCGGCAGGTCGCTCTCCACCACAAACGACCCTGGCACCCTGTTCTATCGCACGTTGCAACACACCTTCATATCGTTCACGCTCTTTATGGGTAACCATCGGTCCGATATCGACCTTATCCAGACCGCTACCGATACGCAGGGATTTTGTATTCACAATCATTTTCTCAACGAAGGCGTCGTGGATGTCTTCGTGAACTAAGAAGCGCTCGGCGGCGGTACACACTTGCCCACAATTGAGATATGCGACAAATGTTGCCCCACGAGCTGCCATCGCTACAGGTCGGAAGGCAGCACCAGCAATGGATTTAGTAGCTAATGCAATATATGGAGTGAACATTCATTCAACTACATGCTGCAACAAACAGCCATGTCAAGCTGTTGCAAATATTTTAGACAGTGGGCGTGGATTACTGTGGGGGGTACACTATTTCACTCGTTCATCAAAACTGGATTCGAACATAAAAATCAACTGCTCATACGATGACCACGTGACTCCAGGAAATACCAATATGATTCAATAATCTATCCTGGCAATTGATTTGATCAGGCCATTGTCATTCCGGAAGAGTCCCCGAAGAGCTTGTGCTGGGCTGCCGCTTTTTTCACGGCTTCAAGCAGTTTGGCTTTCTCAACGGGTTTTACGAGATAGTCGGCGACACCCTGCTTCATAAAATCTGTCGCCAGATTTACATCAGGGAAACCGGTCAGCACGATGATGGGTATCGAGGGAAATTCCTTGCGGAAATAGGTTATCGCCTCTTGACCGTTGATCTTTGGCATTCGAACGTCACTAATAATACAATCAACGACCAGAGGATTGTCAGCGGCATTAATTTGCTCAATACCCTTTTCTCCATTATCCGCTTCAACAACCTCGAAACCACCCGATTCCAGTTGCATCCGAATGGTGTCTCGAACACCTGATTCATCATCGATAATTAATATTCTTTGTTTCATGTTACCCCTCCAGGATATTGTAAATGCCGCGGTGATACTAACTCAGTGATCCAAATTCTTTAACAAAAGCAGGTCACACGCTTCGCGAGCACAAAACCGGCACGCGTAAACTTTTCAACTGTTCCCAACCGGAAATTCCAGTGTAAATACCGCACCTTTACCGGCTTGACTCTCCACAAAGAGCGTACCACCATTCTTTTTAACCGATTTTCGCACAATATGAAGACCCAACCCCTCGCCCTCATCCGGGCCTTTGGTGGTAAAGAAAGGGTCAAATATTTTGTCAAGATCCGCCGATTTTATCCCTGGCCCATCATCCTTGATGACAACCCTGACATGATTGTTACTTTGACAACTCTCCACCGTAACAGTTCCCCGGTCTTTAATAGCCTGTAAACCATTACGAATAATATTGAATAGTATTTGCTGAATTTCTTGTGGTTGTGCCCTGATTCCAGGAACATCCTGACACTGTTCTATGATTTTGACATGATCATTTAACAGCGGCATTTTCACCATGGCAATCGCCTCGGCAATTTTCTTGTTGATATCTACCAGTTCGAGAGTATCTTCATTATGTGGTCTGACGAAGCCAGCCAGGTCTTTGATAATCGAGGAAATATGGTTGCAATAACCGACGATCTCCTGACCATATTGACGATTTTTCTCTCTAGTTTCACCATCCGCAATCGCTTCAGCCCGACCCAGTATGGCATAGAGTGGATTGTTAATTTCATGACCGATGCCACTAGCCATTACGCCGATGGTTGCCACTTTTTCGGTTTGAATCAGTTGTTTCACGACCTGGTCCTTTTCTGCCTGGGCAGTCACCAGGTCTCTGGTTCTCTCCTCGACCTTCTCTTCCAGATTATCAATCAAATGGCGAAGTTGTGATGTCATATGATTAAACTGATTCGCCAACTCTTCGATTTCATCTCCGGTATGTATATCGATGGACCGACTTAAATCACCTCTGGCAATAAACCTGGACTCTTCGCTGAGCCTTCGAATAGGCCTGACTACACGTGAACTTGCATATACTCCGAGCATACCCAAAAGCACCAGCGCAATAAACCCGGCAATAAGTACACCCTGTTGCAAACTGTATATGGGTGCAAATATTTCTCCGGAATCTTGCCAGGCAAATGTATAGAGTGACTTTCCGCTCGCCTGCAGATACCGATTTACCTTTTTCAAAGGGGCATGTCCGATCAGCGAATCCTTATTCCCGCCGTGGCCATCAATTTTCGCCCGGATCCAGCCCACATCATTCTGGGCAATACGTGGGGTGAGTCCTGTATCTGCAATAGATGTTCCAGTAGGCAAAAGCGGGCAACTTACCACAACTCCCACATTATCAATCAACATTACATGCCCGGTGTCTCCAAAACGAATCGGATATATAAGTGCATTCAACATCTTGTTGGCAGCATACTGACGGTGTAGCCAAGCCATAGGGATTATTGAATTTTTTTCTAGAATTGGGGTGGTAATACGTAAAATAAACCGATCTTTTTGACCATCGGTGTTGAACAATTTAACTGTGCTTGTGGTAATACCACTTACATTGACACTAGCTTGTTTCGATATCCAGCTGTGTACCAAATAAGTGGGCGAAGTTTTGCTGTATCGGACGTCAGGCCAATCAAATTTACTGCCATCGGTCAATCCTGACAATGTTGCCGTTACCGTTGTTTCATAGCCAGCCTGCTTCGCCAAAACCTCATTGACCTGTAACAGCCTCATGATCTCAGCATCAAGCTTTGAGGCACTGTTTAAGGCAAGAGCCGAAAAACTTTCACCAATTATTTCCCGAAGCTGATTCTTTCCTTTGAAATAAGTCGTTGACAAACCAAACACCATCGGGATAGTCCCAATTGCCAACATTGCAAGAATCAGCTTACCCTTTAAGCCAATTAACATTATTCAAGCATGCAGGTGTGATCGCAGATTAATGCCATAAATGAATTCATGCACATACCGATGGATCTAGTGAGTGCGTAAAGTATATGCGCATCTTTCCAGGAATTCCATAGTGTTTTTCTAGGTAAGCCAGCGATATTGTACAACATGATTTTTCGCACAGCTCATTGAGCATCAGAATAATCTCAAGGCCGCTCAACTGAAGTTATAAAGTTAAACATGTCAGGCCAAGTCCAAACTGACCTTTGCCTTGCCATGGTTACAACCTGAGTTAAAATTCTTCACCAATGAATTTGTAGCCGTAAAACTGTCTAACGCCGTGATGCTTTGCTAACCAATAACCAGTTACCGACTGAACTACGGCAGGCGAGATCTTGATAGGATGCGCTGTGAGTATTAACGCTCACCTGATGACGAAACAAACGACACACTTTCCCATCACGAGTAAGAAAGGTTTTCTCAGGCACAACAGAACCATTATGACCTGTATCCTTATTTTTCCATCGACTGGCTTGCCCACGTAGTGAATTCTCTAGAGCCTGCTGCACTGCTGATTTCGCCAGCACAAGATCTTGCGAAGTCAAGGCATTGAATATTCGATCGATATCCATCGAGGTTGGTTTAACCAGACTACAGGCATGCAGAATCAGACCGACCACTACCAGCATCGCTAGCCGAAAAGCCTCTTTGCCTTTTATGCTCTCGCTGAAGGGTCGGTACCAGAGGGTCATTGGACAGCTCCTTGCCAGCGTTTTTGCAATAGCCCTCGTTCTTCTTCTTCGCTCAGTTCTCGAGTACCTTCGGGAAGTTGTACAATCAGATCAATCGTGCGTCCATTGCCATTCGAATTCGAAGTTCCAGCATCACTGAGATGACTGCTGCGACGCACATGTACCGAAATTCCAGATTGTTTTCCTTCTGAGTCACTTAAAGGAGTATTCTGCTCGGATTCCGATGACGAACTGTCGCTCACTACACCATCAGAGTTGGCACCAGAAGCGTCAACTTCGGCACCACCTGCCGAAAATTCTGCCTGATGAGCCTGCTCGTCTGCATGGTCCCCATGATCACCGCTATTGTTTCCCTCGGCGCCGCCACTACCGCCGTTATCACCAGACCCTTGCGAACCCTGGCCCTCAGACTGCCCGCCCCCTGATTCCTGACCACCATTCCCGGATTGACTACCACTGGATTCGTGACCACCAGCGCCTGACTGGCTACCACCAGATTCATGACCACCATTCCCGGATTGACTACCACTGGATTCGTGACCACCAGCACCCTGTTGTCCTCCAGAATCATGACCACTTGAATCACCCGATCCTGCGCTGCTTCCTGAATCAGAAGAGCCACTGGAATCCCCGGACTTTTCACCATTATTATGGTCAGAATGTTCGCTATCTTTGCCGCTGTCGCCGTTATCACTCTTTTCACTGTTATGCGCAACGTAGCCATTGGCATAGTAAGTATGATCACCATCGAGGTGAAGGTCATACACATACGCAGAATGTGGCGGAAAACCAACTTGTATCTGTCTCAGATACAAATGTGACAGAATTGGAGTTAACTTCAGCATGGATGCTTTGAGCAGGATGTCACCTTTTTGCAGGCGTGAAACCGACAATTCTGGCACCAGTTTCAACGACCCCTTTGGTGAAAATGACTTCCATCCCGTGATTGTCAACAAGGGATGATCGGAAGTCATGAACGGTGATGTGTCATCCGGGGCATACAACAGTTCGTTCGATATCAAACGACGATTGATTCCGACAACCCGATTACTGCCTCCGTCAAAACCAACCACGCGATCTCCAACCTTTAGTCTTTCGATCGCACGAGACATTCCACCATTCATTATAATTGCTGTACCTGGAGCAAATCCGGCATAGACCGGAGATATATCCAGCAGCAGTACAGTAGACAACCCGACCATAAACGAGGACAGCCAGGTCGTTGTTAGAAATCGACGTAATAACATTTCAATTATTCCATTTCCCGCTTCGATCAGCAAACAAGATCTAAAAATTGATATAAGGAACCTGGCTAATACAACAGTTCATCACCGAATTTATTCCGTCTGGGCATAAAAATATATTCTTGCATAACATGGTTGTGCGAGTATACATTACACTGATGTGGACTTAAATGGCCACGAATGGCATGATGCAGGACCAAATTATGGACAAACGAACGAAAGATATACACCAGCAGTTTGTAGTTTTAATGCCACGCTTGCTACGCTTTGCCATGGGTCTTTGTGGTAACAGACACGATGCTGAAGATCTGTTGCAGTCAACCTATGAC
>CAZTLH010000053.1:0-10924 GCA_964614335.1 uncultured Gammaproteobacteria bacterium | reverse complement strand
CCGCTGCAATCAATGCCTGGGTATAGGGATGACGCGGGTTGTTGTAGAGCTGGTCACTGCCGGCAATTTCTACCACATTACCGAGATACAGAACCATGATGGTGGTGCTAATGTGTTTGACCACGCTCAGATCGTGGGCGATGAAAATCAATGACAATCCCATCTGCTGCTGCAGGCTGATCAACAAATTGATCACCTGGGCCTGAATCGAGACATCGAGTGCGGAAACTGGTTCGTCGCAGATGACGAGTTTTGGCTTAAGGATCAGGGCCCTGGCAATACCGATACGCTGGCATTGGCCGCCGGAGAACTCGTGTGGATAACGGTTGACCAGGTTCGGCAGCAGACCGACTTTTGCCATCATTGCCTGCACACGTGATTTGAGCTCGGATTTGGGAGTCTTCGGGTAATGGGTTTTCAGGGGTTCGGCGATGATTTCACCGACCGTCATGCGCGGGTTCAGTGAGGCGAGCGGATCCTGGAAGATCATCTGCATCACCTTTCTGTGGTCACGCAGCTGGTGCTTGTTCAGGTCCAGAATGTCCTCTTTACCAAACCACAACACCTTACCGCTGCGTGACGGAATCATACGGATCATGGCACGTGCCAATGACGATTTTCCACAGCCGGATTCACCGACGATCCCGAGTGTTTCGCCTTCATAAAGCTCAAAACTGACAGCATCGACGGCTTTGAGTTGCTGTGGGCGGGCCCAGGGCATGATGCTGGATGAAGGGATATCGAAGCTGACGGTCAGATTTTCGACTACCAGCAATTTTCTGTCTTGCCGGTTCATCGTATGGCCTCTGCTGCAAAGTGGCATGCCCGCTTGCGGGTTGCGCCAGAGTGGTCATTCGGACGCAATACCGGTGCCTCGATGGCACAACGCTCGATGGCATAAGCACAACGTTCGCAAAACGGACAACCGGTGGGCATGTTCATCATATTGGGAGGATTGCCGGGTATGGTCTTCAGTTGTTCGCCTCCCTGGTCAAGACGCGGTATCGCAGCCAGCAGACCCTGGGTGTACGGGTGTGACGGGGTGGCAAACAGGGCCTCGGTCGGGCCGTATTCCATGACCCGGCCAGCATACATCACCAGGGTATCGTCGCAGGCACCGGCGACTACACCGAGGTCGTGGGTAATCAGGATCATGGCCGTGTTGAAGGTTTTTTGCATATCTCGAAGCAGCGCCATGATCTGCGCCTGTATGGTGACATCGAGTGCGGTTGTGGGCTCGTCTGCAATTAGCAGACGTGGCTGACAAAGCAAGGCCATGGCGATCATCACCCGTTGTCGCATACCGCCTGAATATTCGTGTGGATAGTGATGGATTCGTTTGCGTGCATCGGGAATTTGCACAGCATCGAGCATCCGGATCGATTCGGCCAATGCCGCTCTCTTGCTCATACCCTGGTGCTGTATTAAAACCTCTGTCAACTGGGCGCTGACTTTCATATAGGGATTGAGCGAGGTCATTGGATCCTGGAAGATCATCGAAATTTTTGCCGCCCGGATACGATTGAGGTCACTTTCAGGCAGATTAAGAATTTCCTGACCATTAAAATGGACGCTGCCGGTGGCTGAGCCATTTTCTGCCAGCAGACCCGTCAGGGCGAAGACGGATTGACTCTTGCCCGAGCCCGACTCACCGACGATGGCGAGTGTGCCCCCTTCGTCAATATTGAAGCTGATGTTGTTGACGGCCTCGACCATGCCGTCGCTGGTCTGGAAGCGGACACTCAGGTCCCGGACCTGTAGCAAACCCATATCAGCGATCTTTCGGATCGAGGGCATCGCGCAGCCCGTCACCGATAAAGAAAAAGCAAAACAGCGAAACCACAAAAAAGAACAGCGGGAACAGCAGCTGCCACAAGGTTCCATATTGCATGGTGCCGGCACCCTGACTGATCAGTGCCCCCCAGGAGGTATTGGGCTCCTGCACACCCAGGCCAAGAAAGGAAATAAAGGATTCCGTGATAATCATGCCGGGCACCAGCAGGGTTGCGTAGACGACGACCACACCGAGCAGATTGGGGATGATGTGGCGTCGGATGATTGCAAAATGACTGACACCGGTGGCCAGTGCTGCCTCGACAAATTCCTTGTTTTTTACCGACAGGGTCTGGCCTCGGACAATCCGTGACATATCGAGCCATGAAATCAGGCCGATACCGATGAACAGTGTGAATAACGACCGGCCGGCAATGACCAGCAACAGGATCAGGACAAACATGTAGGGGATTGACATCAGGATATCAACCAGACGCATCATGAAGCCGTCGATGCGACCCCCAAAGTAGCCGGCGGTGGCACCGTACAGGGTGCCGATCAATACCGCTACCAGGGCGCCGACCACACCGACCATCAGGGAGATACGGGTGCCCTGGATCACCCGGGAATAAAGGTCACGACCCAGTTCGTCAGTACCAAAGTAGTGGCCATTGGTCAATGAAGGTGCACCTTTGCCAGCGATGTCACCCAGCATGGTCCAGTCAATTTCCTCATTCGACCAGACGGCAAAGTAGGGGCCTGCGAAGGAGAAGAGAAGGATGATGCCCAAAAAGATCAGGCTGACGACAGCCGCCTTGTTGCGAAAAAAGCGACGACGGGCATCCTGCCACAGTGATCGTCCCTTGATGTCATCATCGACACCGTTCACGCCAATTTGCCGGCCCGGTTTTAACAGTTGCAGGCGCATGTGAGGGTTCTAATAACGAATTCTTGGGTCGATCCAGGCGTACAGGATGTCGACCAGCAAATTGAAGGACACTGTCAGCACACCCATCAGAATGGTAATCCCCATGATGGTGGCATAATCACGATTCAGGGCGCCGTTGACAAAGTGCAGACCGATCCCGCCGGTGCTGAAGAAAGAGTCGATGACCACCGAGCCGGTGATCATGCCAACGAATGCTGGACCGAGATAGGAGATCACCGGCAGCAGGGTCGGTTTGAGCGCGTGTCGGAGAATAATCTTCGACGACGGCAGTCCCTTGGCCCTGGCGGTACGGATGAAATCTGAGTGCAGTACTTCCAGCATTGAGGAACGGGTAATGCGGGCAATACTGGCCAAAAAGCTGGTCGACAAGGCGATCACCGGCATGATGACAAATTGCCATTTTCCGCCTTCCCAGCCACCACCGGGCAGCCAGCCCAGCAACACGGTAAAGATCAGCACCAGGATCGGTGCCATGACAAAGTTCGGTAGAACCTGGGCTCCGACCGAGGTGCCGACAGCGATGTAATCGACCCAGGTATTGTGTCGGATCGCGGCAATGACCCCGAGTGAGACCCCGAATAACACCGCGAACAGAAAGGCCCAGGACCCGTAGGTCAGCGTGACCGGAAAACCCTGGTTGATGATGTCGTTGACACTGCGATCCTTGTAGCGGAAAGACGGGCCAAAATCGAACTGGGTAACGATACCCCAGACGTAGTTTTCAATCTGGGCATAAAGAGGCTGGTCGAGACCATATTTGGCTTCGATATTTGCCAGGACCTGAGGTGGCAGCGGTCTTTCCGAGGTAAAGGGCCCACCGGGAGCACTGTGCATCAGGATGAAAGAGAAAACGATTAGCAGCAGCAGGGTCGGTATCGCGACACCCAGACGTTTGAGAATGAATTTAAACATGACAGATTCGTCTGTATTGTTGCCAGTGATTGATCAGTCGTACCGGGTGTTTTGGGAAAAAACGCAAGCCGCAGCCGCTAAACAAACAATACCGCAGCAGATTGGCCGCGGTATTGTGGTGACAAGGTTATGCGCCGAAAGGACTCATTGGGCGACTTTGTAAAGATCGCGGCTGTACCAGTTCTGCTCCACATTGGTGTAGGGCCAGCCCTTCAGCGCCTTGTTGAGCATGAATACACCGGCGTAGTGGTAGAGCGGGATTACCGGCATCTCTTCGGCCAGAATTTGCTCGACCCGGGTGTAATTGGCAGCGGGGTTGGCCATAGTCTTGGCTTTGTTCATCAACTGGTCCACTTCAGCATTGCTGTATTTACCATCGTTGTAGCCGGACTCGGAAGTCAGCAGATCGAGGAAAGTCGAGGCTTCGTTGTAATCACCACACCAGGCACCGCGGGCCAGGGCGAAGTCCTGCTTGCCACGTACGGCGAGGAAGGTTTTCCATTCCATATTGTTGAGGGTGGCCAAGACACCGAGTTTTTGTTTCCACATCTGACTCATCACTGTCGCAATTTGTTTGTGGCTCTCGGAGGTGTTATAGAGAAGATCAAATTTCAGTGGATTGTCAGGCCCATAACCGGCAGCAGCCAGCAGTTCCCTGGCCTTGGCATCACGCTGGGCCTGGGTCAGACTGGCAAACTCCACTTTGGGGACATCGAACGACGCGGTGGCACCAGGGGTGAAGGTATAGGCCGGTGGCTGACCACCCTGCAGGATCTGGTCGGTGATGACCTTGCGGTCGATGGCATAGGCCAGCGCCTTGCGGACCCGGACGTCCTTGAAAGCCTTGGGACCGCGGTCGCTGAGGTTGAAGGTATAGTAGTAGTTACACAACCGTGGAAAGGAGACGGCCTGATCAGGATACTTTTTCTTCAGACGTTTGAACTGACCGGCAGGGACCGGACCCATATCCAGTTCACCGGCCAGATAGCGTGTCAGACCCTGGTTTTCATCGGGGATAACCAGCGCCACCACCTTGTCAATGATCGTCTTTTTATTGTTCCAGTACTGCGGGTTTCGCTGGCGCACCAGACGTTCGTTGATGACATGTTCGGTCAGCACGTAGGCACCATTGGAAACCATATTGCCCGGTTTGGTCCAGTTGGCTCCAAACTTTTCGATGGTGGCCTTGTGGGTCGGGAAGGTACTGGCATGGGTCACCATCATCGGAAAGTAGGGCAGTGACGCGGTCAGTTCAACCTGGAAGGTACGTGGATCAAGTGCCTTGACACCCAGGGCGGTCGGTGGCATGGCACCGGATTTGACGGCATCGACATTCTTGATGGCCATCAGCTTGGCGAACCACTGGTACGGGGAAGCAGTGGCCGGATCGGCCAGACGACGCCAGGCATAGACAAAGTCCTGGGCCGTAACCGGATCACCATTGGACCATTTGGCATTGTTACGCAGATGGAAGGTATACACATTCTTGGCATCATTGGCTTCCCAGCGTTCGGCCACACCGGGTACCAGATTGCCTTTGGCATCCTGGTTGAGTAGGCCCTCGAACAGGTCACGGACGATATCCGAGCCGGTAACATCTTCAACGATTTGTGGATCAACCGAACTGTGTTCGTCGAGCTCCCAATAGGTAAAGGTCTGATTGTCAGCGAGTTTTTCACCGGTAACAGGATGAGTGCCAGCGGCAAAGGCGGGTGCCGCGATCAGGGCTGCGCCAATCAGGCTGATGGCTACGAATCTGGAATACGCTTTCATCGGGGTTCCCTCTGTGTTGATGGTCCTGGTTCGATTGGATAAAGCGGGGATTGTAATGCCAATGAAGTATAAGATCCTTCCTCAATAAAAGTCCATAGATATCAGCGGTCATCGATTCGCGTTGTCAATGGATTTAAGCCGGTAGCTCCCTATAGACAACGATTCGTCTATGCGTCGGTATTGAGCATATCGATGATATCCTGGCGGACATCGATCAGGCACTCGAACAGGCCATGAAATAACACGCTCATCCCGCGGCGGCAACAAGATTACTTGTCAGCGATTTTTTCCAGTGCCCTGGCACGGATGATATTGCCTTTAAGACCGGCTTCCTTGCCGGTGCTGCCATAGGCTACAGCCAGGATCTGGCTGTAGTAGGTGACCGGCATGGCGAAGTTGGCGCCGTAGCGTTTGTTGATCTGGCCCTGATAGACTTCGACATTCATCTGACAGACCGGACAGGGTGTGACAATCATGTCGGCGCCCTGGTCATAGGCGGACTCGACAATATCGTGGATCTGTTTCTGGCTTTTTTCCGGCTCGGAGAATGCCAGTGCACCACCACAGCAGGTGACCTTTTTCTCATAGTCGGCAATGGCTTCACCACCGACAGTTTCGACCATTTTGTCCAGATAAAGCGGGTTTTCAAAGGATTCGCCATCGATACCAAACGGCCGGTTGGTTTGGCAGCCCACATAACCGGCAAACTTGATGCCCTCAAGCGGTTTAACGATGGGCGCGGCCAGCCCTTCATAGCCGATATCCTCGATCATGACCTCGACCATATGACGAACCGGTGTATCCTTGCTGTAATAGTCCTGAAGATTGCCTTCCTGCAAGACTGTTCTGGTATCCTCCAGCATTTGCGGGTCCTGATTGAGGCTTTCCTGGGTTTCACGGGTACCCAGCCAGCAGGCCGCGCAGGTTGCGACAATATCCTGGCCGGGATTGTGTTTGCCTGACAAGGCAATATTGCGGGCATTGAGGGCATGACGAGGCAGTTCACCCCCTTCCGCGTAACCGATCGAGGCGCCACAACAGTTCCAGTCCGGAATTTCATTGAGCTGGATATTCAGCTTCTTGCACATGGTCCCCACCGAGACCATGTAGTTGGAAGCGGAAGCGCTGCGTACGGAACTGCAACCGGGGAAAAAGGAATATTCTTTTTTGGCCATGATGTTGTCCTGTCGTTATTCAGCAGCGGAAGAGGTGTCAAGACCACGACGCCGATCTTCGATTTTGCGGGCCTTGTTCAGCATGGCATGCAGTTCTTTGGTATTTTTGATTCCTTTGTGACGGATGAGCCCAAAGGGATCGAGACGACCGGTTTTGAGCATTCCCAGGCCCATGCCAGACATCTGGTAGGCCATACGAATGCCTTCGCTGAAACCATTCATGAAATACAGTTTGATAGAAAGTGACAGTTCATTGACCCGGCCACTGTGAGCGATATTGTCCCAGAAAATCTTGGCAAAGCGTCGGGTCGGATTCTGGACCGGGGCGATACCCAGACGATGGGCGTAATTGGCCAGACCGTGCATAATATGGGTGATCGGCAATTTGCGTGGGCAACGGACAATACAGTTATAACAGGAGGTGCACATCCACATCGAGTCTGATCGCAATACTTCATCACGTTGTCCGGCCCGGATCATCATAAACAGTTCCTGGGGCGGATGCTCCCAGGCCGGGCCCAGCGGGCAGGAGCCGGAACAGACGCCGCACTGGATACACATCTTGACCCATTCGCCTTCTTCGACGTTGTCCTCAACTTCACGCAAAAAATTATTGCGATATTTTGCTGCAGGAGCAGCCTTGGTCTGATTCATGGCAGTTTCCATTTCAGAAACCCTTGAAAGGGTTCATGCCGATTTTTTCGATCACATCAGCATAGTCATTAATGAGTACCGGCAGACGCTGGATATCAGAGATCTCCACTTCATGGATGGCGACCCGCTCTTTTTCCAGCTGCAATTGCTGCAGGGTATCATCAATTTTGCTCATTCGGTCATGTGCCATTTCTGAGCCCTTGACGAAATGGCACTGGTAATTGACGCCTTTTTTGCAGCCGAGCAACATAATGCCATCATAGCCGCTATTGAGGGCATCGGTGATCCAGATGGCATTGACCGAACCGAGACATCGCACCGGAATGACGCGTACATAGGCGCTATAGGAAAGGCGGTTGTGGGCGGCCATATCCAGTGCCGGATAGGCGTCGTTTTCACAGGCCAGGATCAGAATTCGTGGTTTCTCATCCATTTCGTCGGGAATTTCAACGTGTTTAATCTGCTGGCCAACCGTATCAACGGAATAGTTCTGGAATGAAATTACCCGTACCGGACAGGCCCCCATACAGGTTCCACAACGTCGGCAACGGCTTTCATTGAACAGCGGATAACGTTTTTCGTCTTCATCGATGGCGCCAAACGGACACTCCACGGTGCAGCGTTTGCACTGGGTACAACCTTCCTTTCTAAAGCTGGGAAAACTCAGATCACCAGAACGGGGGTGAGCGGCCCGGCCCAGGGCGGCATTCTCTACTGCCTGTATGGCTTTTAGCGCAGCACCGGTAGCATCCACCCGGGCCTGGGCGATATCCATCGGCCGACGTGCCGGACCACAGCTGTAAATGCCGGTGCGGCGGGTTTCATAGGGGAAGCAGATAAAGTGCGAATCGGCAAAGCCATGACGCAGTTGTGGCAGGTCGGGGCCTTGACGATAACTCAGGTTGAGAATGGACCGGTTCTGGTTATCAGGTTTTTCCGTGGTTTGTGCTGGCGCTTCGATATCGATACCGGCATTGGCCACCTGACCGGTGGCCAGCACGACCAGGTCGGCAGAGATACTGGTCGATGTATTCAGGATCAGATCGTCAAAAAAGACTTCGGCACCTTGTTCGCCCGGTGCTACGGAAGTTACTTTGCCTTTGCTGAAGGTAATGCCCTTGCGTTGTGCACTGCGGTAAAAATCTTCGCCATTACCCGGAGTGCGTAAATCGGTGTAGAGGATTACGGTGTCGATATCCGGATTGCGGTCCTTGAAATACATGGCTTGTTTGATTGAGGCATTGCAACAGAATCCCGAACAATAGGGCAGATGACCGGGTTGGTCGCTGCGTTGGCCGGCACATTGGACAAAGACTACGGTCTTGACTTCAGACTGGTCCGAGGGCCGACAAATTACACCATCGATCCCGGCAGCACTGACCGCTTGTTCGAGTTCAGTTTGGTCGATGATATCGGGTGACTGGCCATAGCCAAACTCCGGTAGTTGACTGGCATCGTAGCGGGTAAAGCCGGAGGCCTGAATAATGGCACCCGCATTAATGCTGCTGGTGCTGCCCGACTCGGTACTGATGTCGATGCTGAACTGCCCCGGGGAACCGCTGGTGCGACTGCAAAAGCTGTTCAGATAAACGGTAATTTGCGGGTTGCTGTTGATCTGGTGGATCAGGGATTCGACACCGCTGTCCTGGGGGTCGGCGAAGGGCTCACGTGTCGGGGTGGCGCGATAGAGTTGACCGGCCCAGCCGCCAAGCCGGGCAGATTTTTCGACCAGTACGACATTATAGCCAGCGTCAGCGCTCTCCACGGCGGCTGTCATGCCACTGATACCACCGCCTACGACCAGAATCTGTTTGTTCACCCCGGCCTCGGTATTGGCTTCGGGCTGGTGCATCTGCTGGATTTCGGCACAGGCCATACGCAGGTAATCTGCCGCCATTTCCTGTGTCGTGTCACTATTTTCCGGAGTATCGGGCCGTATCCAGATCACGCCTTCGCGCAAATTGGCACGGGTTGAGGTCACGGCATCAAACGCAAAGGCATCCGTTTTGGCCCGTCGTGAACAGGCGGCGATAACCACCTGGTTGATCCCCTGCTCGGCCATATCGCTACGGATCGTTTCGACACCGGCAGCGCTGCACAGAAAAGGGTGCTGGCGAACGAGGACAGCCTTGCCTTCGTCGGTGGCAACTTTGGCCAGTTGTTCACAGTCCAGACGTTGGCCGAGACCACAGCCGTTACAGATATAGGCACCGAGTTTTTGTTCACTCATGTTCTGGCTACTCCCCTGTCATCAGTTGCCGTGGCCCGGGCGACCCGATTGACCGCCTGGATCGCATGTAATGCCGCCGCCGTGGCACTCTGGGTGGCTCGATTGACATCCAGGGCATTACCGGCACAGCCTGCGCCATAGATGGCGCCATTGGCCGGGTCAAGTTCGATAAAACCGCTGCTGTCGCTATGCAGCCCACCATTGATATCGGCTGCCGGCACACTCGGTTGCATACCGATGGCCAGCACACAAAGGTCGTGCTGGTTGGCATAGCGGTGATAGCCTTCGGTGTTGACACCGTGCAGGATGACATCACCACTGCTGTGGTCCCCGGTCACTGAGGCGACCTTGGATTTGATAAAATGGACTTTCTCATCGGCCTGAACCTGACGATAAAAATCCTCAAAACGATCGATGGCACGGATGTCTATATA
Source organism: uncultured Gammaproteobacteria bacterium (assembly GCA_964614335.1). Classification (GTDB taxonomy): domain Bacteria; phylum Pseudomonadota; class Gammaproteobacteria; order Arenicellales; family DRJH01; genus DRJH01. The sequence continues at coordinate 1,024 of CAZTLH010000053.1, read as the reverse complement.
ATAAATGGTGGCGCTGGCGTCGGTGTCCTCACCGTATTGTTCACTGAGATAGGTCGACTGTTTCAAAGAGGCCATACAACAGATACGGGAACAATGGGGCAGATGGTTCTGATCCCGTGAACCGGCGCATTGGATGAAAGCGATGTTTTTGGCTTCCTTGCCATCAGAGGGTCGCAGCAAACGGCCTGCAGTCGGACCAAATTTATCCATCATGCGTTCAAATTCGACACTGGTGATGACATTGTCATAGCGGTCATAGCCATAGGCCTGGATTTTTGCCGCGTCGTAGGGCTTCCATCCGGTGGCCCAGATAATGGCGCCGGCCTTGATCTGCAGTTGCTGGTCCTGCATTTCCAGGTCAATGGCATCGTATTGGCAGGCATGTTTGGCCGCATCGGCCTCGGGGCTGCCGATCAGTGAAGGGTCGAGTACATAGCGTTGCGGATAGGCAGCATTGTGGGGTAGATAGGCCGCCTTGATTTTGCCCATATTGTAATTAAAGACGTCATCGATCTCCTGGCTGACGACCTCGGCACAGGCCCCGCAAGCGGTGCAGTTTTCATTAACATAGCGGGGGTGAATGTGCACACTGACGGTGTAATCACCGGCCGTGCCGTCGATGGCGGTCACTTCTGCCATCGTCAAGAGTCGTACCCGGGGATTAGCCTTGAGACGGCGGACATTGATTTCCAGACCACAGGCCGGTTTGCACAACTTGGGAAAGTAACGATACAGCTGTGATACCCGCCCACCAATCGCAGGGTTTTTCTCCAGCAATATGACTTGTTTGCCACACTCGGCGGCTTCGAGCGCTGCGGTCAAGCCGCTGATACCGGCGCCTACGACCAGTATGGTTTCATTACTCGCGATGACTTCAGTCATGGCTGTCTCCGGGGCAGTGGCTACACAACCATTTGATGGCGGCAGGGCCAGTCGATATCAAACTGTTCCTGCAGGTAACCGAAATTTCTCTAGGAGGCTGTCCGAGAACAGGAGTCGACCGGTTTGTTGCTCCTGCAAAACC
>CAZTLH010000052.1:0-10925 GCA_964614335.1 uncultured Gammaproteobacteria bacterium | reverse complement strand
CCAGGGAAAAAAAGGCGCTGTTGGCGTGGGCCAGCCGTTGCAGGCCGTGGCCGAACAGAGCTCGCGGGTTGCGGCCGGGGTTGTCCCGACGTGGGGATTATTTCATCAGTTTGCGGGGTCGAACCCGTATGGCCCGGAAAAAGAAAGCGGATCTTTTTGTTTCCATTCATGCCGATTCTTTCCCGCAATCGTCCGCCCATGGCTCATCGGTCTATGCCCTGTCACGACGTGGTGCCACTAGTGAAACCGGGCGCTGGCTGGCAAATCGTGAAAATACGGCAGATTTGGCGGGTGGGGTGCGCTTGAACAACAAGGACTCCGTGGTGGCCAAGGTGTTACTGGATATGTCAATGACTCGCACCATTACCGATAGCGTTGAGTTTGGCAAACAGGTCTTGAAGAATTTGGGCCGGGTTGTACCGTTGCACAGTCATAAAGTTGAGCAGGCCGGTTTTATTGTCCTCAAGTCGCCGGACATTCCTTCCATATTGATAGAAACTGCGTTTATCAGCAATCGCAGTGAAGAGCGCAAGCTACGCAGTCCGCAATACCAAAACAAGATTGCCCGGGCGATTTTTCGAGGCATCAAGGAGTATGTGCGTCGTTACAAGTCACAGCATTCGGGCAGCTTTACGGCACAGGGAAATAGCCGAATGTCCTTTCCACAAAAGATTACTGAGGATAGTTGATGAGTGTAGTCCGTATTCGCCAGCTCGATGATGGTCTGATTAATTATATCGCTGCAGGCGAAGTGATCGAACGACCGGCTTCGCTGCTGAAGGAGTTGATCGAAAACAGTCTTGATGCTGGTGCCAATCGTATCGAGGTGCGGGTGGAGTCCGGTGGTCAAAAACTGATTCAGGTAACCGATAACGGCTCTGGCATGAGTCGTGAGGAACTGCCATTGGCCATGACCCGGCATGCCACCAGCAAGCTGGATTCGATGGACTCGCTGCAGCAGATTGCGACCCTCGGATTTCGGGGGGAGGCTTTGCCGAGTATTGGCGCCGTATCACGACTGCTGTTGCGTTCGCGTCTGCAAGACCAGCAGCACGGCTGGGCCTTGCACTGTGAAGGGGGTCGTGCAGTGACAGAAATGGAGCCCTGTGCCATGGCCTGCGGTACCGAAGTCATCTGTCGTGAGCTGTTCTATAATACCCCGGCACGACGCAAGTTTCTACGCACCGAAAAAACGGAACTCCATCACCTCGAAGAGGTCCTGCGCCGGCTGGCGCTGAGTCGACCCGGTGTGAGTTTGCTGTTTTTTAACAATCAGCGGCCCGGGTTGCGATTTCCGGCCGCAGTGGACAATGCCCTGCGTGAACGTGCCGGCCAGGTGTTGGGCCAGGCCTTTATTGAGCAATCGATAGCAATTGATGAGCATGTCGCCGATTTATCCCTGACTGGTTTTGTCGGTTTGCCGGTAGTCGCCAGACGACAACGTGATCAGCAGTACTTTTTTGTCAATGGAAGGGTTGTCACCGATCATTTGATCGCCCATGCCGTGCGTCGGGCTTTTCAGGATGTCTTGCAGCCTGGTCGGCAGCCCGTGTTTGTGTTGATGCTCGAGATGGATCCCCGACAGGTCGATGTCAATGTTCACCCGGCCAAGCACGAGGTCCGCTTTCGCGACAGTCGGGGATTGCATGATTTTCTGTTTCGCTGTATTCACCGGGCGTTGTCCGGTAGTGCCGGCGAGGTGACCAATGCTGTACTTTCGCTGGATACCCCGGCGACTGCCGTGGGGCAGGAGACCACAAATCAGCCGGGTTCGGATACTGCGGCTGCAGACCGGTCCGACCGGGTATTTACCGGTACAGCGGCCGCTCGATATCCAATCCGTGGTAAACAGCAGCACTCTGCACAGGTCCAGGAACAGATCTCTGCCTGGCAGGCGTTGGCCAGTGCCAGCGATGTTCAAGCCCCGCAAGCGGGGCAAAGTCGGCCAGGTAAGCTTGATGATAAAGCGCCAGCGGAAGACCTGCCTGTGGTCGATCCGCAGGTTTCATCCTCGCCCCCACTCGGATATGCCCTGGGTCAGTTGCATGGTGTCTATATTTTGGCCCAGAACAGCAAAGGCCTGGTATTGGTGGATATGCATGCCGCCCATGAGCGGGTGGTTTATGAAAACCTCAAGCAACAATATGCCGGGCAGAAACTCCATAGTCAGTCTTTGCTGGTGCCGGTGACGGTACGGGTCAGTGAACGGGAAGTACAGACTGCCATGGAACATATGGATGAATTTAAAACACTGGGTCTGGAACTGGAACAAATGGGTCCCGAGTGTCTGGCAGTGCGTGCCGCGCCGGCACTGCTGGCCGGCGCTGACCTGGCTGCACTGGTCAGGGACTTGTTGTCCGATATTCTGGATCTGGGGTCGACCGACCTGCTGCAACAGCATGCCAATGAGGTATTGTCCAGTATGGCCTGTCATGGCTCGGTACGAGCCAATCGCAGGATGGGTTTGACAGAAATGAACGCCCTGTTGCGGCAGATGGAGGCCACTGAACGAAGTGGTCAATGCAATCATGGGCGTCCTACCTGGACCCAGATCACACTCGCCGAGTTGGACAAATGGTTCCAACGTGGGCGCTGAAGAAGATACGCGACCTGTATTGAATCCACAGTTGCCGTTATTGTGTTTGCTGGGGCCGACAGCTGCCGGCAAGACCGCATTGGCGATGACGCTATGCGATGCCTTGCCACTGGAGATTATCAGTGTCGATTCATCCCAGGTCTATCGGCATATGAATATTGGCACGGCCAAACCGGATGCCGCAACCCTGCTGCGTTACCCCCATCATCTGATCAATATCCGTGAGCCGGTCCAGACCTATTGTGCAGCAGATTTTCGTCAGGATGTATTACAGTTGATCCCGCAAATTGTCAGTCGCGGACACTTGCCGTTGCTGGTGGGTGGCACAATGCTGTATGTTCGTGCCTTGCTGTCCGGATTGTCCCGGTTGCCGCAACAGGATCCGAAGCTGCGAAAGGATATCAGTCTTCGTGCCTGGCAGGACGGTTGGCCTGCCCTGTATGACGAGTTATCAGAACTCGATCCCCAGGCTGCGGCAAAAATTCAGCCGACAGACGGACAACGTATCCAGCGGGCGCTGGAAGTGATTGCTCTGAGTGGACAAAAGTTTTCCGAACTCCAGAGCAGGAATCGACAGCAGTCGTTGCCAAACCCTGTGCTGCAGTTGTGTGTATTACCGGGTGAACGGGTCCTTTTGCACGACAGGATTGCGTGCCGTTTTAACGCCATGCTGGAACAGGGGCTGGTGGCTGAGGTGCAGTCCTTGATGGATTCGGGAATATTGACTGCACAAATGCCGGCACAAAAAATGGTTGGCTATCGGCAGATTTGGCAATATCTGCAAGGCGAGTATAGTCTGCAGGAAGCACAGCAGCGGGCGGTGGCTGCGACCCGGCAACTGGCAAAACGTCAACTGACCTGGCTGCGTCATACCGCCGGTATTACCTGGTGGCTGAATTCTGGCGGTGATCATGCAGCCATTACCGCCTATGTAAAATCCTGGTTGAAAATTCAGGAGTATCAAATCTTGTAAGGTTTGTATTGTTTCTCTTGCTAAAATGTAACGGGACCAACTGCTCTGCTTAAATTATGCAATCAAGTGGTTTACTTATTAATTCTGTTTTTGAGCACAGCAAGGCGGTATGAGTCGCCCGATAGCATTCGATAAATCCAGGCAATTGAATTTCCAGCACGAACTGCTGTCGTACCCAAACCTGCCTTTGTCAATATCCGCTCATCCCTGCGCAGGCAGGTATCAAGTCATCAGGAGCTCCTGTCTAGCCATCATTGTGGAGGCTGTGTTTGTGTGTCGTTTGCAGAAAAGTTCTTTTTTTGTTGTCATAGGCCTGCGAGTGGTTGAATTTGGATGAACACGACTCCATACTCAGAGAACAGGTCGGCCGTGATCGACAGATATATTACGTTTTATTTGTCAGCCATGATAAAATTCAGCTCTGCTGTAATATTTTATTTCGTTGGATGCCAACGATGATAGATGTCAGCTCATGAGCGGGTGTGTTAATAATCAGAATGTTCTGTACTGGCCATGGCGAGCCAGAAGGACATGGTAGTTGAACTTTGGAGAGTGAAGTATGCCTCAGCAAAAGGGCGCAGCCCTGCAGGATCCGTTTTTGAATGTGTTGCGCAAGGAGCGTGTGCCGGTAGCTATTTATCTGGTCAATGGCATTAAATTACAGGGACAGATTGACTCTTTCGATCAATTTGTCGTGTTGCTGAAAAATAGTGTCAGTCAGATGGTCTACAAGCATGCGATTTCGACCGTGGTGCCGTCGAGAATGGTAAAAATTCCGCAGGAAACATCGGGTCGGGTGGAAGAAGAATCCGAGCCGTCAGAACCAACACCTGGTAATCAGTGACTTCGCAATCAGTAATGTCAGCCCGGAACGGGTAATTATTGCTCATCAGCGACCCCGCTATCGAGCCGATGCAGGGAATATCGCCGGTCTTTCATTATCCGAATTGGCATTATTGGTCAAGTCCAGTGGCGGTCTGGTATGCGCACGCGTTCAGACAGCCCGGGATGTTCCTCACCCGGCAACCTATTTTGGTAAAGGCAAGGTTCAGGAGCTGCAGCAGCAAATTGCAACGCAGGAAATTGACTTGTTGGTGGTTGATCACGACATTTCCCCGATTCAGGAGCGTAATCTGGAACGGGCGCTGGAATGTCGGGTATTGTCAAGAACCGGTTTGATCCTGGATATATTTGCCCAAAGAGCCACCAGCCATGAGGGCAAGTTGCAGGTTGAACTGGCCCAGCTGAAACATCTTTCTACACGTCTGGTGCGTGGCTGGACTCATCTGGAACGACAAAAAGGTGGAATCGGTCTGCGTGGTCCCGGTGAGACGCAACTGGAAACTGATCGTCAGTTGCTCGGCATCAGAATTCGAACACTACGACAACGTCTGGACAAGGTGGCAAAACAGCGTCAATTGCGTCGGCGGGCACGGAAACGGGCTCCGGTAGCTACGGTATCACTGGTTGGGTATACCAACGCCGGCAAATCCACATTGTTCAATCAATTGACCGGCGCCGACGTATTGCAGGAAGACCGGCTGTTTGCCACACTGGATCCAACCATGCGCAGACTGGATCTGGGTCAAATTGGCGAGGTGGTATTGTCTGATACGGTCGGCTTTATACGCGACCTGCCACATACTCTGGTCGATGCATTTCATTCGACCCTTGAGGAAGTCAGGGAAGCCACGTTGCTGCTTCATGTTGTCGATGATGCCGCTGTCGATGCTGAATCCTGTATCGAACAGGTGAATAAAGTACTGTTGGAGATCGGCGCTGACCAGGTTCCGATATTGACTGTATTCAACAAGATCGATTTGTCTGGTCATCCATCGGGCGTGCATCTCGATGCAGATGGTTTGCCGGCAAAAGTCTGGCTGAGTGCGCAAACGCAACAGGGCCTCGAGGCGTTACGACAAGCGGTGTCAGCCTGGCTGACACGAAATCATCGACGCTGGCTGTTGCATACTCCACCGCAATTTGGACAAATGCGGGCCAAACTGTATGAGAAGGGGCTTGTAACCAAAGAGACCGAGCTACAGGCTGGTGGCTGGGAGCTGGAATTGCAACTGGATGTGCCTGCGCTGGGGTTATTACGCAGTATGATCTCAGGTCAGGGGTTGTTATTATTAGAGATAGAATCAGCGAATAATGGCGACCCATCACGGAAGACCCCGGTTCTCGGACAGCCTCCTGGAGAGGATTTAGTGGTCCATCAGGAATGAGTTATATGACTGAAGGTGTCGAACAATGGTTGTTGTGAACTGAAACAGCCAGGTATGAAGATCTTTACTTTGGTAAATAATTCTCATTGAGAGATTGGTATTACAACTTACTTGCGGGTAAAATTACCCACTTATCTTTAACACACTGTGCCTTTTAGACAAGACTTGTTGGCACGATAGACGATGCGATGCGGAGCATAAATTATGCCGTGGAATCAACCGGGTTCTGAAGACAAGGACCCATGGAACAAACGTAATGCGCAACAGGGTCCTCCGGATCTGGATGAATTGTTTCGTAATCTCATGAAACGTTTCGGACTCGGAGGTGGTGGTGGCAGAAAAAGTGGTGGTACGCCTGGTGGTGCCGGCATTCTCCCCGGGGGAACAGGACTGATTGCGATTGCAGTATTGGGTCTTGCAATCTGGATTGCCAGCAGTTTTTATACGGTCCAGCAAGGCGAGACCGGTGTTGTGTTGCGTTTTGGAAAATTCAGTGAGACGACCCAGGCCGGTCTGCGCTGGCATTTGCCCTATCCTGTGGAAACAATTGAAAAGGTTAATGTGCAAAAGGTCAATACGGTAGAGGTGGGTTATCGCACCAGTAATTCGTCAAACCGTACCGGTGCGGTACCGGCAGAAGCACTGATGTTGACCGAAGACGAAAATATTGTCGATATCCATTTTGCCGTACAGTATGACATCAAGGATCCCAAGAAATTGTTATTTAATGTTGCCGACCAGACTCCGTTGGTGGTACGTCAGGCGACAGAAAGTGCGGTGCGAGAAATTGTCGGACATAGCAAAATGGACTTTACCCTGACCGAAGGCCGTGCTGAAATCGCCTTGAAAGTGCGAGATTTGTTGCAACAAATTCTCGACCGCTATCAGACCGGCATCAATGTCCGTTCTGTCGAAATGCAAAATGCCCAGCCACCGGAACAGGTCAAGGGGGCATTCGACGATGCGGTAAAAGCGCGCGAAGACGAGCAACAGAAGATAAATCTGGCCGAGGCCTATGCTAATGATCTGGTGCCCAAGGCCCGTGGTGCCGCGGCACGTATTACCCAGGAAGCCGATGCCTACAAGGCCAGTGTGGTCGCTGGCGCGCGTGGTGAAACCGAGCGTTTCCTGAAGGTGTTGGCGGTGTACAAGAATGCTCCGGAGATTACCCGTAAGCGTATGTATCTGGATGCCATGGAATCAGTCATGACCAATACACCAAAGATCATTATCGACGAAAAAGCTGGCAGCAATAAACTGCTTTATTTGCCGTTGGAGAAAATGATCAATTCCCTGTCAGCAACACGCAGTCGGCAACCGGCTGCTGACACGGTTTCATCTACAGATGTCGTATTACCCAATGCGGGTCGCGCTCCTGTAAATGACCCCAGAAATCGAATGAGGACTCAATAATGTCTGCACGTTCCATGTTGTCCCTTCTGGTCCTGGCACTGGTAACCGTGCTGATTGCCAATTCGGCTTATTATGTCGATCAGCGTGAAAAAGCACTGGTATTCAAATTTGGTGAAATTATCCGTTCTGATGATGAACCCGGGTTGCGATGGAAAATACCTTTTGTCAATAATGTTGAGTTTTATGATGCCCGCATTCAAACCATGGATGCCAATCCGGAGTTGTATCTGACCAACGAGAAGAAAAACCTGATGGTCGATTCGTTTGTGAAATGGCGAATCTCCGATGTGGCGAAATACTATGTCACGGTCTCCGGTAATTCGACGGCGGCCAGGAGGCGGCTGGCACAGCGTGTCAATGACAGTTTACGACGGGAATTTGGTACCCGTGATGTGCACCAGGTGGTGTCCGGCGATCGGGCGGAAATCATGGATGTTGTGCGTAAGGCCACCAATGTGGAAGCCGGTCAAATCGGTGTGGAAATTGTCGATGTCCGGCTCAAGCGTGTGGATTTGGTGCCTGCTGTGAGTGAGCGCGTCTATGTTCGTATGGAGGCGGAGCGTTCGCGTATTGCCAAGCAATTGCGTGCCCGTGGTGCCGAGGCTGCAGAAAAAATCCAGGCTGATGCTGATCGCCAGCGAACTGTTATTATCGCCAACGCCAGCCGGGATTCGCAGAAGGTCAAAGGCGAGGGTGATGCACAGGCAGCGGATATCTATGCTCAGGCCTATAATCAGGATCCTGAATTTTACAGTTTTTATCGTAGTATCAATGCCTATAAGTCTTCGTTTTCAGGCTCGGCCAGTATGTTGGTGCTTGATACGACTTCAGAGTTTTTCAGTTACTTCAAGAAAGCAAAACCTGTGACCAACAGCGGGCAGTAAACACACGGTGAACTGGCAGGATTTATTTCGAGCCCTGGCACTGGTCCTGGTGATCGAAGGCATCCTGCCATTTCTGAGTCCACAAGCCTGGAAAAATGCCATGATGCAGGCGATGCAGGTCAGTGCTCGGGCCTTGCGTATTATGGGATTACTGGGGATGCTGGGCGGTTTGCTGTTGTTGCAGTTAATTAGCTAGCGAGGCTACGCCTCAGACCGACGAGTCATGAAGTGGCTCCGGCTAGTGATCAAAAGCACGTCAGTTGGGATTGGAACTATATTTGCGGCCTGAAAACTTGACTCATGTGTAAAGAGGTTGATCACACAAGGATTACTAGATGAAGTGGCGGTTAGATGTACTGACCGAAAGATGAATGGGTCTGAGAGCAGATTGTCATGAAGAAACATCGCTGGTTATTGCCCGATGGTATGGAGGAGCTTTTACCGGAAGATGGCTGGTTGGTCGAAGGCTTAAGACGAAAGATTCTCGATTTGTTTGATCTCTGGGGCTATGATCTCGTGGCCCCACCACTGGTCGAATTTCTCGATTCATTATTAACCGGTGCCGGTGAAGATCTGGAACTCAAGATCTGCAAATTTACCGATCAGGTTAGCGGCCGGACTCTGGGTGTACGGGCAGATATGACACCGCAGGTAGCACGCATCGACGCCCGTTATCTGCATCAGCAGCCGGTAAGTCGACTCAGTTATGCCGGCCCGGTATTGCTGGCCCGCACGGAAGAGCCAGCAGGTAGTCGGGAGCCACTAAATATTGGTGCTGAATTGTTTGGTGATACCGGCCCGGCAGGTGATTGCGAAATTATCCGTCTGATGGTGGCCACCGCACGGCTAACAGGCCTGCAGGATCCCTGTCTTGATCTTGGCCAAGTCGCGGTTTACCGTTGTCTGGCGGCCGAAGCCGGTTTGACATCCGGGCAGGAACAGACCCTGTTCTCAATTTTATTGCGTAAAGCCAAGCCGGATTTGATGCGGTTTTTTGATCAAACCGCATTTCCGGAAGCGGTTTGCAGCTGGTTTATGGCCTTGCTGGATCTGCATGGTGATGTAACGGTATTGGCACGTGCCCGCTCTGTGCTGGGTGCTGCAGGTCCAGGTGTGGGTCGGGCGCTGGATGATCTGGATGCGGTCCAGAAACGACTTGCGGTCGCACTTCCGGACATTTCAGTGCATATAGACCTCGCAGAATTGCGCGGCTTTCGTTATCACACAGGAATCGTTTTTTCCCTGTATGCCTCGCAAACCGCTGCGTTGTTGGCCAAAGGGGGGCGTTATGACGGGATTGGCAAGGTTTTTGGACAAAATCGGCCAGCTACCGGATTTTCGGCGGATTTGCGTAAGTTTGTCCGGTTGTTACCCGTTACCAAACAGCTGCCGCGCGAATGCATACTCGCACCATCAAACAGTGATCCAGATCTCCACGCCTGTATCGAACAGCTGCGTGCCTCGGGGAAGCGCGTTATTGTTGTCAGCAGTGATATGGTCGAGTCCATCTGCCCAACCGCCCGTCAGCAGCTGGTGAAGAAAAATGGCGAATGGTTGCTTGCTTCACGCTGCATGGACCCATCCTGAATATTTGAAATATACACCGATTTGAAGTCAATGAAAGGGGACACACATGGCTAGAAATGTTGTTTTGGTAGGTGCACAGTGGGGCGATGAAGGCAAGGGCAAGGTGGTTGATCTGTTGTCTGAGCGGGCAGATGGCGTGGTACGCTTTCAGGGTGGTCATAATGCCGGCCACACTTTGGTCATCGGTGGCAAGAAAACAATATTACATCTGGTACCTTCTGGCATTTTACGTCCCGACGCCCGTTGTTTTATCGGTAATGGTGTGGTTCTCGACCCTGAGGCTCTGGAGGCGGAAATACGCAATCTGGAGACTCAGGGTGTTGCCGTACGTGAACGCTTGTTGATCAGTGAGTCCTGTCCCTTGATCATGCCCTATCATGTAGCACTGGACCAGGCACGAGAACGGGCCCTTGGTGGCAAGGCTATCGGAACCACCGGTCGCGGGATCGGACCGGCTTACGAAGACAAGGTTGCACGACGTGGTTTACGGATTGGTGAATTGCTTGAACCGGGTTACTTTAGTGACCATTTACGACAGATTATGGAATATCATAACTATAGTCTGGAAAACTATTATCGGGCACCCACCATTGACTTTAATGTTGTGCTGGATGCCGCGCTGGAACTGGGTGAGCAGTTGACGCCCATGATTGGTGATGTTCCCGGTAGGCTGGCGGCGTTTAGAGAAGCCGGAAAATCACTGTTATTTGAGGGTGCCCAGGGGACCATGCTGGATATTGATCACGGTTCCTATCCTTTTGTTACTTCGAGCAATACCACTGCTGGCGCAGCCGCTGCAGGTAGTGGTGTCGGTCCGCTTGACCTCGATTATGTACTGGGTATTGTCAAAGCCTACGCGACCCGGGTCGGTGGTGGCCCATTTCCAACCGAGTTATCTGATGACACCGGTCGTCATCTCGGTGAACGCGGGTGTGAGTTTGGTGCCACGACAGGACGACCCCGGCGTTGTGGCTGGTTTGATGCCGTACTGGCACGCCGTGCCTGTCAACTCAACAGTCTCAGTGGTTTGTGTGTCACCAAACTGGATGTGCTCGATGGCCTGGATGAAATCAGGATTTGTACCGGTTATCGCATACAGGGGCAGCAATCCACCGTGCCACCGGCAGGAGGCAAGGCGCTCGCTGAATGTAAGCCGGTCTATCAAACCTTGCCAGGTTGGCAGACAGCGGTTGCCGGTGTGCAAAGCTATGATCAGCTTCCGGCCAATGCCAAAGCCTATATCG
>CAZTLH010000051.1:0-10947 GCA_964614335.1 uncultured Gammaproteobacteria bacterium | reverse complement strand
GTACTGTCTTGTGACATCCATGCCAACTCCCAACCACTGCTGGATAGCTGTCAACGGACCCTTGGCGGGACCAGCGATGAAACCGGTTTTATGCAGACGTTGCGGAAATTTCGGCAACAACAGATGTTTATCATTGCCTGGAATGATCTGTGTCTGCAAGCCGGTCTGGAACGGACGATAACCAGTCTGAGTGAGCTGGCTGATGCCTGTCTACAGGTCGCCCTGCAATTTGCCCAGACACAAATCAGCCAGCGGTTTGGCCCGATACTGGATAACGCGGGTTGCGAACGACAACTTATTGTCCTGGCTCTGGGAAAACTCGGCGGCAGGGAGCTGAACTTTTCCTCGGACATCGATCTGATCCTGGCTTTCTCAGAAGAAGATTTATTCGATGATGAATCCAGACAAAGTCCACACGAATATTTCATCCGTGTCGCCCGCAAACTGGTCCGCTATCTCGACGAGGTCACCGCCGATGGCTTCGTCTTCCGGGTTGACCTGCGTTTGCGTCCCAATGGCGACAGTGGCCCTCTGGTATTAAGTGCCGGTGCCATGGAGCATTATTACGAAGGACATGGACGCGACTGGGAGCGCTATGCCCTGATCAAGACCAGGGTCATTGCCGGTGATCTGGCCGCCGGTAATCAGCTGCTCAAGACACTCAAGCCATTTGTCTATCGCCGTTATCTGGATTTCGGTGCCATCGAATCAATTCGTGATATGAAGGCACTTATCGAGCGACAGCTAAAACGACGTGGCATGGAACACAATATCAAACTCGGACCCGGCGGCATCCGTGAAATCGAGTTCATCGCCCAGAGCATGCAATTGGTGCATGGTGGCCGACAACCCGTATTGCAAAACAACTCTTTATCAAAAACATTGCTGGCCCTGATCGAAACAAAACTGCTACAAACAACCACTGCACAACAGTTACTCGGCCACTACCGGTTCTTGCGAGATACCGAGCATCGTTTGCAAATGTGGCGTGACCAGCAAACCCAGTTACTGCCACAACAAGCCATCGAGCAATGCCGTCTGGCCTATGCCATGGGAAGCCGTGACTGGGATGCCTTCGAGCAAAAACTGGAGACCACGACAGACGCGGTACAACGACTGTTTGACGACATTTTTCGCCGCCAGAACCAACAGGATACAAGTAATCTGCAACCTCTTTCAGCACTATGGCTCGATGGCCAGTACGATGATACGGCCACAATGACATTGCAGAAAATCGGCTATGACGACCCGCAAAAGATTTGTCACGAACTGCAATCATTGCGCAATGGCAGCCTGTACCGGAATCTTTCCGGTCGGGGCAGACAGCGACTGGATCGTCTGGTGCCACAATTGATTGAAACCGCAGCCACAACAAATGATCCCGAAAGTACATTGCTACGGCTGCTCCGTCTGATCCTGGCAATCGGTCTTCGCTCCGTGTACTTCGCCCTCCTGCTCGAACAACCCCTGGCACTGCAAAAACTCTGTGAAATCTGCGCCGCCAGTCCCTGGATCAGCAACTGGATCGGTTTGCACCCCACTGTACTGGACGATCTGCTGCGGCAGGCCAGCGTACCCGAACCGGATACCTGTGCTGACTTTGCCAGTATGCGTCATTCATTGTCCAACAAACTGGCAGCAGTGGCTGGTGATGATGTCGAAGCCCAACTGGAAGTCATCCGTGAATTTCGTCACAGCCAGGTGCTGCTGGAAGCCATTACCGCGATTTCTGGTGAGCGGGCACCACATTACACCGGCAGACAGCTGGCGGCCATCGCCGAAGCAATTCTCTGCCAGTGCATTGTTCTGGTCCGGCAGTCGCTGCCACCAAAATACCTGCCCAAAGTCTGTGAAAACGGCAAGATACCAGCACTCGGTATCGTCGCATATGGCAAACTTGGAGGTCGTGAACTGGGTTACAGCTCTGATCTGGATATCGTATTCCTGTATGAAACCTGTGACGGAGATCCAGACCCCGTGCAGACACAATATCGATTTTCCCGTCTGGTGCAACGGGTTATTCATCTCATTACCCTGCGCACACAGGGTGGGCAGGCCTATGAACTGGATATGCGGCTACGCCCCAGCGGAAACTCCGGCACCCTGGTCACCAGCTTCGAGGCCTATGCTCAGTACCAGCTGCAACAGGCATGGACCTGGGAACACCAGGCCCTGGTCAGGGCTCGTTTACTGGGAAATAACAGGTCCCTGACAGCACATTTTGAACGGATTCGAAAAAAAGTGCTGTGCCAGGATCGTGACCAGCCGCAACTGGTCAAGGATATCTGTCATATGCGCAAACAAATGCGTCAACATCAAGATCGCAGCACAGCTGAACACTTCGATCTCAAGCACGGCAAGGGTGGCCTTGTCGATATCGAGTTCATGACCCAATACCTGATTCTGGCCCATGCCTTCCGCTGGCCCGAAATCATTGCCCCCCGCAGCACAATCGACCTATTGGATGCCCTGGCGACCACCGGCGCCATCGATGTCACCATGGCCAGCAGTCTGCGTGAAACCTACCGCACCTATCTGGGTCTGGAACAACGCCTGAAATTACATGACAGCCTGCCAGTCATCAACAGCGCAGAGCTGATTGAATCACGAGGAATGATCACACAATGTTGGCAACTGTTATTCAAGGACTCAGACCCGGCATCCGGCGAAAACACCAGCGGGAGCTCCTGATAATGAACCAGAAACTCCCGCTAGAATTACAATAACAAGGATTTGTTGGCTGCTTTTGAGCCAGTTGGGCATTTATGACCATCGAGCGAGAATACAGTCAGCAAATCCTTGGCTAGCGGGAGCTCCTGATAACGAACGGCTCAACTTCCCAAGTGGCACACATGTTCGGTATACTTGTCGGCTGTACGGTTGCTGAATTCTGCAGCTGCAAATCTATTTTTACGGAGTTAAAAAGATGTCTTTTGCTGATCGTGATGGCGTAATCTGGATGGATGGAAAACTTGTGCAATGGCGCGATGCCAATGTGCATATTCTTACGCATTCGCTGCATTATGGTGTGGCCGTTTTTGAAGGGTTACGCGCCTACAGAACAGATCGCGGAACTGCCATATTCAGGCTTCACGACCACAGCCGTCGGCTGCTGCAGTCAGCAAAAATACTTGGCATGAAGCCGACCTACGATGCCGAGACTCTCGATGAGGCGCAACGTCTGGTAGTGCGGGAAAACAAGTTGAAAACTGCCTACATCCGCCCCCTGATCTACTATGGTACGGAAGGCGTGGGGCTACGTGCCGACAAGCTGACCTCCCATGTTGGCATTGCCTGCTGGGAATGGGGTTCCTATCTGGGTGAAGAAGGGATGACTCGGGGGATCCGCATCAAAACCTCCTCTTACACCCGTCATCACGTCAATTCAGCCATGTGCCGGGCCAAGGCCAGTGGCAACTATATCAATTCCATACTGGGTTTGCAGGAGGCAGTCAACTGTGGCTATGATGAAGCCTTATTCCTGGATCATCAGGGTTTTGTCATGGAAGGTAGCGGCGAAAATATCTTTATCGTCCGCGACCATATCGTCTATACCCCGGCGTTGGCCTCTTCGCTGGATGGCATCAGCCGTCGCACGGTCATAACCCTGTTGCGTGAAGTCGGCTATGAAGTGATCGAGAAACAGATCACACGGGACGAAGTCTACGTCGCTGATGAAGCCTTTTTTACCGGCACCGCGGCCGAAGTCACACCGATACGTGAACTGGACAATCGTCAGATTGGGCAAGGCCAACGTGGGCCCATTACCGAACAGGCCCAGCAATTGTACTTCGCCAGTGTTGAGGGCAAGGGTGCCCATGATGAATGGCTGGACTTTGTCTGATCGCCAGGAGTCTCTCTTTTATTTATACAAAACAGGCCTTTATCCCATGAATACCCATACCAGCCATCTCTCGGCATCCCCAGCAGACAAACCGAACAGTTTTGATCGTACTGAAGTTGGCCCGGAGGATCTTCCCTTACACTGTCCTACCGGGAATATGCCATTGTGGAACTCGCATCCACGAGTATTTCTACCAGTAGAAAAAACCGGTGAGATCCGTTGCCCCTACTGCGGGACGATGTATTTTCTGAAAAAAAGCCATACCAGCAGTCACTGACAACATCCCTTCTCTCCGCCCTGCCGGACCACAGTAGCGACCAAAATGACTGTCCCGCAAAGTATTCTGGTCGTAGGCCCTGCCTGGGTTGGCGATATGATCATGTGTCACAGCCTGATCCAAAGACTCAAGACTGTGACCAATGCCCATATCACCCTGCTGACACCACCCTGGACTCTGCCACTGGTCTCTCGAATGACTGGTGTCGATGCCGGTATTGAATTACCCTTCGGGCATGGTCAATTTGATTTGGTGGGTCGTTACAGGCTGGCAAAATCTCTGCGCAAACAACATTACACCATTGCGATAATTCTTCCAGGATCCTGGAAATCCGCTCTGATTCCTGCACTGGCCGGTATTCCCCAACGTATCGGCTATCTTGGTGAACAACGCTGGCTCCTGCTGACCGAACCACGCAAGCTGGATAAACAACGACTACCAAAAACGGTGCAACGCTTTGTTGCACTGGCCATGCCCGCTACACACCCCGGACCGAAGCTGGATGACCTGCCCTGGCCACAAATACAAAGCACACAAACGACACAGACCGAAGCCTTGCAGTCTCTCGGTCTCAGCGCACCAAAAGAACCCACCCTGGGCTTGTGCTCCGGGGCCGAATATGGCCCTTCCAAGCAGTGGCCCGCTCACCATTACGCCACCGTTGCACGTGAATTCAGTCGACGTGGCTGGTCAATCTGGTTATTCGGTTCCAGCCGGGATACAGCTTTTGCGCAACAAATCGCTGATCAATCTGTAGTACCGGTACTCAATCTTTGTGGCAAAACCAGTCTGTTACAGGCCGTGGACCTACTGGCCTTATGCCAGGCCGTTGTCAGCAATGACTCAGGATTAATGCATATTGCCGCCGCCCTGCACCGGCCGCTGGTCGCACTCTACGGCTCTTCCAGCCCGGATGCCACACCACCGCTGAGCAA
This sequence comes from uncultured Gammaproteobacteria bacterium, assembly GCA_964614335.1. GTDB lineage: Bacteria > Pseudomonadota > Gammaproteobacteria > Arenicellales > DRJH01 > DRJH01. The sequence continues at coordinate 5,891 of CAZTLH010000051.1, read as the reverse complement.
AGCCTGTGTGATCCTGCGCCAGACCCTGGATTGCAGCCCCTGCTTCAAACGACATTGTCCCCTGCAACATCATGACTGTATGCAAAAACTGGCACCCCAAGAGGTCATTGGCGCGCTGGAACAACTTTCCGGGCCGACCATACATGCACCTGCTGGTCATTAAAACTTCCTCACTGGGTGATGTTTTACATACCCTGCCAGCAATTTCTGATGCGGCAAAAACAAGAAACGATCTGAAAATCGACTGGCTGGTGGAAGAAAACTATGCCGACGTACCTTCCTGGCATCCGGCGGTAAACCGGATAATCCCGGTGGCCATGAGACGCTGGAGAAACTTATTCAGCAGCAGTATTCCAGGCGAGATGGTAGGATTTATTCAGCAACTGCGCCAACAGACCTATGACCACATCATTGATGCCCAGGGTCTGATGAAAAGTGCCTTACTTGGTCTTGCAGCAAAAGGCCCGGTATCCGGTCTGGATCGACAGTCAGTTCGTGAGCCGGCCGCCTCGGCGACATACCGAAGTAAATACACCGTGTCCAGGCAACAGGCGGCGGTACAGCGTATACGACATTTATTCAGTCAGGCACTTGGGTATACATTACCCGACACCGCGGCAGACTATGGAATCGACCACACACGGCTACCCAGGCTGCCATCCGACAGCCCGCAAAAACCAGGGGTTGTCTTGCTTCATGGCACCACCTGGCCATCCAAACTTTGGCCTGTACCCTGCTGGCATGAACTGGCAAAGTTATTAACCGCTGCTGGTTACCCGGTCTATTGCGTCTGGGGGAACCCTGCAGAACGACAGATCTCGACGACGATTACCCAAAATATCCCCAATACCAGTCTGATGCCGGCCTTGTCGCTTGGACAATTGGCCAGGGTTTTGACAACCAGCACTGCCGCGGTTGCGGTCGATACCGGTCCGGGTCACCTGGCCGCGGCGGCAGGTACGCCTTGTGTCAGTTTATACCTTTCCACAGACCCGCAAAGGACCGGAACCGTCGGCCCCGGTCAGCGGCACCTGACAGCGTCCTATGCTTGTGCCCCCTGTTTACGCCGGCAATGCGACAAACGATCATCATTAGAAGGGCCTCAACCCTGTTGCGCAAGTCTGTCCCCGGCCACTGTGTTTGCAGAACTACAACAGCTGATTCGCCTGCAGCCTCCGACAGCGTTATCATAGCGCCATGAAATTTGCCTTCTGTCTGTACAAACACTTCCCCTACAGCGGCCTGTCCCGGGACATGCTGCGGATTCTCAAGGTTTGCAAACAGCGAGGACATGAGGTCGACATCTTCACCGGCGAATGGCAGGATGAGCCCTGTCAGGATGCCAATGTACATATCCTGCCGGCACGAGCCTTGACCAACCACTCACGTTGCGCTTCATTTCATCATCGTCTGCACCGGGCACTACAAGACCAGCACTTTGATGCCGTGATCGGCTTTAACAAAATGCCTGGGCTAGATATCTATTACGGTGCCGATTACTGCTATCTCGGACGTGCTGCCCCTCAATATGGTCACTTGTACCGTATGACACCCCGTTTTCAATACCGTCATCATTTTGAGAAGTCAGTCTTTGGGTTACAGTCGAATACCAGGATTTTGTCAATATCCGAGCGGGAAAAATCTGTTTATCAACAATTTTATCTAACACCTGAAGCACGTTTCCATTTATTACCGCCAACGCTTGATCCAAAGCGAAAATTAATGCATGACCCGGCTCCGATTAGAAAGACAACACGGCAACGGCTGCAATTGAATTCGGAATCGCAGATTCTTCTTTTTATCGGCTCGGGATTTAAAACCAAAGGCCTCGACCGGGCCATCCTGGCCCTGGCCAACCTGCCGGACCGGCTCCTTCCAAAGACGCTGCTGCTGGTCATTGGCGAAGATAACGAAATTCCTTTTCGTAAACTTGCCAGGCGTTGTGGCGTTGAAAAAAAGGTCATTTTCCTGGGGGGAAGGTCCGATGTTGAATGCCTGCTAACCGCCGGAGACCTGCTCATACACCCGGCCTACCATGAAAATACCGGAACCGTACTGCTCGAGGCCATTACCGCCGGGTTGCCGGTACTGGCTACCGACGTCTGTGGCTATGCCACGCATATTGAACAAGCCAATGCAGGCTGTGTACTGCACTCTCCTTTTGAACAAACCACATTGAATCACCGTTTGCTTGAAATGCTGGAATCTCCACAGCGAGAATACTGGCAGCAAAATGGTTTGCGCTATGCCCGAAACAAGGCTCTCTATCAAATGCCACAGGCCGCTGTCGAGCAGATCGAATATTGGTCCATTGAGCAACAGCAATCCAGCGATATTCCGATTCAAACCAGCAAACCGGACAATATGTACCTAAGACCGGATATTCTCCATGCCTTGCCTGATGCACCGAGATTATCTGAAATTCTTCACATTGATGGTGAAAGCGTCCGGGAAGCTCCTGGACGACGTACAGTCAAGACTGTTATTGGTGACAAATATTACTATCTCAAGGCGCATTTCGGAGTTGGCTGGCAGGAAATTTTCAAAAACCTGTCCTATCTGCGTCTACCGGTGTTGGGTGCCCGAAATGAATGGCACGGCATTCATCATCTGCAACGCATAGGCGTCGATACCCTCACAGCTGCAGGTTATGGCATCACCGGTTTTAATCCTGCAAGGCGACAGTCCTTTATGCTGACTGAGGATCTCTCGAACACGATCAGTCTGGAAGATTTTTGTCACATGCACTGGGCAAATAAAAACCTATCCGGCTCGGCACTGGTATTTAAACGGATTTTAATTGATCGACTCGCTGATATTGCGCACGCAATTCACAGTAATGGGGCAAATCACAGGGATTTCTATCTTTGCCACTTCCTGCTCTCCAGTACTGATATCAACAAGTCATCACCAAGAATATTCCTCATTGATCTGCATCGTATGCAAATCCGTCGTAGTACACCCAAGCGATGGGTGATCAAGGATATCGCCGGGCTATATTATTCCAGTATGGATATGGGGCTGAGTCAACGCGACCTATTTCGATTCATGCGACGTTACCGACGCATGAATCTGCACCAGATCATACCCAACGATAACTCCTTTTGGGCACGTGTCAAACGACGCGGGATCAATCTCTATCATACGGAAAGACGAAAATCAGCACGACAGATTGAAAAACAATCCGAAAAAAACCCGGAAACACTACAAAAGATAACGTAGGTGTGCGCCCGGTGAATCTTTATCGATACAAGCAGTATTCAAAGGGTGTTCAATATACAAAATTACGACTTGCCACAAGCGTTCGAGCACCAGCAAATCCTTGGTTAGCGGGAACTCCCGCCATATTGTTGATTTAGTTCTATGCTATTTACAACGATTCTGCAACGATATCGAAAGCTGTATATTGTATTGGCACCGGGCCGGGATTCATTATTAAGCTCATGTCATAATCCGGACTCATTGCTTGACGAGCCTGAAATCAAATTCCTGAAACAGGATCACGCGACCAGTGTTGCCCACAGGATGATAGCCGGCAACGACCTGGTTATTAAACAGTACCATTTACGAAATGTCGGCTATGCGTTGAAGCGTAGTGTTCGCCGCTCCAGGGCCCAACACTGCTGGGATATGGCCAAAATATTACAACAGGTGGATATTTCCACGGCATCAACCGCAGGTTTTATCGAAGAGCATCTGGGCCCGTTTCGTCGCCGCAGCTGGTTATTATTGGACTGGCTCGAAGGTGTGGTTTGCAGCGATTATTTACAAGACCACGGTCTAAATGATACTACCCGCCCTGTATGTTTTGCACTGCTGGAACTGCTGCAACAACTTGGTGAACAGCGTATTGCCCACGGCGATCTCAAGGCCAGCAATATTCTCTTGACCGCTACAGGACCCGCATTAATCGACCTGGATGGCGCACACTCTTACCGATCAGGATCACTTTTCTGGCGTCATGCCCGACGACGTGATTTGCGGCGATTCCTGCGTAACTGGACACAACAGCCCGAGCTACTCGAGTTTTTTACACAACACCTGAAAGAGTAATCCTGGCTAGGAGGCAGCCCCCACCTGTGGCAATCCGGCCAGTGCGACATCTTCCTGACTTTGATCAAAGATATGATTTTGCAGCTGATTGCCAAGATAGTCGGTATAAGCCTGCATATCGAAGTTGCCGTGACCGCTGAGATTAAAGAGGATCGTTTGGCCTTTGCCCTCTTCCTTGCAGCGCAGCGCCTCATCGATCGCGGCCCTGATCGCATGGGTCGACTCGGGCGCCGGAATAATGCCCTCGGCCCGGGCAAACTGGATGCCGGCTTCAAAACAACCCAGTTGCTGGAAGGCACGGGCCTCGACCAGACCCAGGTCCACTACCTGGCTGACCAATGGTGCCATGCCATGATAACGCAGACCACCGGCATGGATACCCGGTGGTACAAAGGCCGAACCCAGGGTATACATTTTCACCAATGGTGTCATATGACCGGTATCACCAAAATCATAGGTGTATTTTCCCTGGGTCAGGGTCGGGCAACTCGCCGGCTCGGCAGCGATAAATTTGTACTGTTTACCACCACGCAGCTGTTGACCCAGAAATGGGAAAGCCAAACCGGCAAAATTACTGCCCCCACCGGTACAGGCAATGATGATATCCGGTGAATCCCCTGCCATTTCCAGCTGTTGCATCGCTTCCTGACCGATCACCGTCTGGTGTAACAGCACATGATTTAGCACACTGCCCAGGGCATATTTAGTGTCATCGCGTTGCGCGGCCATTTCCACCGCCTCACTGATGGCGATACCGAGACTACCCGTACTATCCGGATGTTCAGCCAGGATACTGCGACCGACTTCGGTTAACTCACTGGGGCTGGCATGACAGCTGGCGCCAAAGGTTTCCATGAAGGCACGGCGATAGGGTTTTTGCTGATAACTGACCTTGACCATAAACACTTCAACATCGAGATCATAAAATGAACCAGCCAGCGCCAGCGCCGAGCCCCATTGACCAGCACCGGTTTCGGTTGCCAGATGCTTGACACCTTCAGCCTTGGAATAAAATGCCTGCGGAATGGCCGTGTTCGGCTTGTGACTTCCGGACGGACTGCCCCCTTCATATTTGTAATAAATTTTGGCCGGTGTATCCAACACCTTTTCGAGTCTTCGAGCCCGATACAATGGCGATGGCCGCCACTGTTGATACACATCACGTACCGGTTCCGGAATCTCGATCTCTCTTTCCGCACTGACTTCCTGCTGGATTACTGCCATCGGAAACAATGGCATCAGGGCTTCAGGGCCTATTGGCTCACCGGTTCCAGGATGCAATACCGGGTCCGGTGGGGTCGGCAGGTCGGCGACGATGTTATACCAGTATTTTGGCGTTTGATCCGCCGGCAAGGTGTAGCGTGTAATTTCTGTCATAGTATGATATCCCTGAAAGTTTGATCCCGATCCCGCAGCATTAACAGCCTGATCCTGAAAATGGCACTTGAATATGGCGAGTCATGTAGCGAGCTATTACATCCAGTAATGCAGCGGCTAATGATACCGATAATACACGTTAACAGGAATAGCATGATGCCAGTAATTCCTGTGAATACAGTCAAACAATGCAAATTTCGTGATACTTCTCACGACCCATGGGGCGGTTACTGCTGCGGATGTATCGATTTCACGACCTGGAATCCCTCGCTTAAGCCAATAACACCTAAATGAAGATGGTCGATTTTTCCTGATAGCCATGGATTTGATGGCTGCTTTTGAGCCAGTTAACCATTTATGGCCATCGAGCGAGAAAACAGTCAGCGAATCCTTAGCTAACGGGAGCTCCTGGATTCCCGCCTTCGCGGGAATGACGGTGTTTTGACTACTTGGAATGACGG
>CAZTLH010000050.1:0-10966 GCA_964614335.1 uncultured Gammaproteobacteria bacterium | reverse complement strand
GTATTAAAAACGGTATTCTGCCAGTCATTCTGTCATCTGAAATCGTCGATCATCTATTTGCTGCCGTTGAAACTACACCGGGGTATTCGATCCAGGTGGATTTGCCGGCACAAACATTGTCATTACCCGATGGCAGTCTGTTGTCATTTACAATCGACGATTTTCGCAAACAACGATTGATCCAGGGATTGGATGATATCGGTTTGACCCTGCAACATCGTGATGCCATCAGTCGTTACGAACAAAAACACAAGCAACAGTCGCCATGGTTGTTCCAATAAATACATAACAAATAACAAAAATGCTCTGAACAGGAATAGATTGATGCAACAACAAGTCTTGGTATTACCCGGTGATGGAATTGGACCCGAAGTCACCGGTTGTGCGCTCCAGGTACTGGACAAGGTTACGAATGGCAGTGGTCTGGATCTGATAATTACTGAAGCGACGATTGGTGGTAGTGGGTATGACCAATACGGTGATCCATTCCCGGAGCCGACACGAGCCTTGTTACCGAACACAAGGGCCGTTTTGTTTGGTGCCGTAGGTGGCCCTCAATGGGAAAAACTGGAACGACGTTTTCGCCCGGAACAGGGGTTGTTGAGTCTACGTGCTGTCATGGGTGTATTTGCCAACCTGCGACCTGCAATTCTGTATCCCCAACTCGCCGATGCTTCAGCGCTGAAGACGGAAATTGTTTCCGGGCTGGATATCCTCATTGTTCGGGAGCTGATCGGCGGCATCTACTTTGGTTCACCACGCGGAATTGAAACGCTGGCCAATGGCGAGCGCCGCGGTTTTAACACCCTGGTCTACACCGAATCCGAGATCCGTCGCATCGCACATATGGGTTTCAGGATTGCACAACAGCGTCAGGGCCGTTTGTGCTCGGTTGACAAGGCCAATGTCCTCGACTGCAGCGAACTATGGCGTGAAGTTGTCACCGAAACCGCATTTGAATACCCGGATGTAGAACTCAGTCATCTTTATGTCGATAATGCTGCCATGCAGTTAATTCGTCAGCCAAAACAGTTTGATGTCATCCTGACCTCCAATCTGTTCGGCGATATTTTGTCGGATGCGGCATCGATGTTGACCGGTTCGATCGGTATGTTGCCATCGGCTTCACTCAACCAGGACAATGTCGGCATGTATGAGCCAATCCATGGTTCGGCGCCAGATATTGCGGGTCAGGACAAGGCCAATCCCCTGGCGACAATCCTGTCTGTCGCTATGATGCTGCGTCACAGCTTTGCTCGCAATGATCTGGCGCTGCGAATTGAAAATGCGATTGGATCGGTGCTGGATCAGGGGCTGCGGACAGCAGATATTGCGCCAGCAGGGACTGAAGCTGTGGGCACTGTTGCCATGGGCCAGGCCGTGCTGGATGCACTGTGACCTAATCTTTTATGGAGCACCATGACCGGATTTACATTGTAATCTTAAATGTAACTATATGTTAACAGTGCATATTATCGATTGACACTGTAAAAAAATCTGGGTACTGTTTCTCTCGCGCAGGAAGCGCGTTTAATTCACAGACATGGAGAAACATTATGTTAAAGTCAAAATTGATTATTGCCCTTTGTGCAACCGGATTGTTCTCTCAGGCCGCCTGGTCAGTCAATATCAATACTGCGGATGCCACCGCACTGGCTGCTGAGATCAGTGGCGTTGGCGAAAAACTCGCCAGCTCGATCGTGCAATATCGCAAACAGCACGGTCCCTTTAAATCCATTGATGACCTGACCGCGGTCAAGGGCATTGGCGATAAAATGCTGGAGAAAAATCGCAGCAAACTGCAACTTGACAGCAAGACTGCAGCAAAAGCCAAATCCTGAAAAATATCCATGAGCAATCGCCGCTCTATCAGACACGGACCAGATGAACTGACTCCAGTTGTCTGCTAGAGCGGCAAACTGCAGATTCTCGGTTTGGGCCCCGATCTGCCAACACAGCATACCCTCAGCTCTTGCCTCAATAAATACGACACCCGACATTTCATGACGTCGTCAGCCGTTGATTTGCCATCGATGGATATCACAGCTGAAGACGTCCAGTAATAACTCCGTCCAACGCTATCTAAACAGGGTATTCCACCAGCACTTGAGTTTGTTCGGTGTCGGTGCACTGTCTGCAATTTCTTCCGGAAGTTGTTGACTGATGATCCATCGTGGTAGAACCCGATCACCACTGCAACCACAGGAAGAGCCCAGATTATTGGGATCGTAGACCTTGATCAGCGTAGGTTGCTCGATGTCATCTGCATAGACGATGCCACAATATTCTTGATCGTGCTCCTCGCGAATCAAAGCATCGAGCTCTTTGACAGAGCGGGTGATTTCTTGCGTTGACAAGGCGGTATTCGGGGCAGGGAAACCGAGTTGATAGAGATACCACGGTGTTGTCGATTGCAGAACCCTGGGCCAGAAGACATCGAGTTGCTCCCAGTGCATGATGCCTTCAAATTTGCCCTCCATTCGCTGTCTAAAGCCTGGCTCAGTATCCATGGCTGCCTGTTGTAATGTGCTCATCCGGATGGCAAGTCGATGTTAAACACTTTGAGGCTGACCAAAGGGTTTGAATAGCAGGATCAGTTTTGGCAACAGTGTTAATGCAGACAACAGGGCAATCAGCATGGCCAGTGCGGTCAGAACCCCAAAGTAAATGGTTGGAATGAAATTCGACAGGATCAAAATAGAAAACCCGAAGATGATGGTAACCGTGGTGTACAGAACAGCTGTCCCAATGGTCGCATGACAAATATGCAGGGTTTTGATGTAATCCCCGTTATGGGCAAACTCTTCCCGAAACCGGTAAATATAGTGGATTCCATTATCGACGGCTATGCCGATGGTGATGGAAGCAATAGTGATGGTCATCATGTCCAGCGGGATCTTCATCCAGCCCATAATTCCAAGTACAACCAATGAACCCATCAGATTCGGAGCTATACCGATTACGGCCAGTAGAAAGGATCGAAACAGAATTAAAAACATGATCGCAATACCGATCATTACAACACCCAGCGTTTTGATTTGCGACTTGAACAGACTTTGCAACATATTGTTGTAGAGCACCAGCAGACCGGTGACGGTGACATCTGCGGACTTGAAATTTAGTTTTGTTGTTAGGTCATGTTTGATTTTTGCCAGTAATTCAGCACGATGAAGATTCTTGCGCGAATCCAGGATACGCATAAATATGCGTACTTCATTGTTCTTGATGGACAAATATGGATTAATGATGGCATTTTTGATTTTCTCAGGCACGCGTTTGTACAGTACCGATAATTCAAGGCTGTCGAAAGTTTTGCCGCCGTTTAAATCTTCTGCAACGCGTATGACATCTGCCAAAGATTGTACCTTGCCGATAGCATCGAGGTGATCCAGGTAATCATGAACGGCTTTGATTCGGTCGATTTTGTCCGGGCTAAACCAATAGGCAGGATTGCTGGCGAGTTCTTTGGTATACGCACGTTCATCCGCCAGTTCCTCCGGTGTCATGGAGGCGATTTCCTCGGCGGTCAGCGGTTCCTGACCATCATCGAGATGCAGGATGATTTCCAGTGGTGTGGTGCCGCCGAGCTTGTCGTCAATCAGTTTCAAACCCTGATAGATTTCCGTGCTCTTGCTGAAATAATTAATAAAGCTGTTTTCGACCCGAAGTTGAGTGATACCGGCAAAGCTGATGACAGCGATGAGTACCGAGATGGCGAGGATTTTACGGCCCTGATGCTCTGTGAGCAGAGCCAGATATTCCGGCAAGCGAAAATTGCGTCCTTCGTGACTGCCTTCCTGTACTTTTCCCATCAACATCAGCAGGGAAGGTAACAGCAGAAAAGAGGTGAGAAAACTCACAGCAAGCCCGGCGCTCATCATCCAGCCAAAGTCGATGACCGGTTTGATGCCACTGATCACCAGAGAGCTGAAACCGATGACTGTGGTCAATGTGGTGTAGAGGCAGGGGTTGACCATCTTTTGAACCGTCATGGAAACCAGTTCATGCTGCTCCTTTAGCATGCCATCCTTGCTCAGTTGTTTATAACGCACAATCAAATGAATGTTCATCGAAATGGTGATGATTAACATCAGTGCCAGAAAATTCGAGGAAATTACCGTCACATTCCAGTTGGCAAATCCGAGCAGGCCGATCATGAAGATACTGGCATAGGTACAACTTAATAGCGGCAATACGATCCATCGTAATTTCCGGAAAATGTAGGCCAATACGATGACTAAAAAAATCAGCACACCGGCACCAAAAGTTACCAGATCATTCTTGACGAAAGTCATCATGTCGTCGGTGACCATGGGGACACCACCAAGGTGCAATGTGGCATACTGCTGATAGGGTGCCATGATGTTGCGCAAGTCTGTCACCAACTTGTGGCGTCGTTCATTTTCAGCAGTCAGTGCGCTTTGATGGGTGATCTCCATTTGTTGGAGCTGCCGGGTCTCGGCGTCGCTGAGACCGACCCTGTGTTGCTTGGTACGCAAGTCATTGCGACTTCGATGCAGCTGTTCAAAGGCGGAGTCTTCTCTCATGCTCACCAGCAGGGCCGCGGTGTCAGCATTGGAGCTGATCAATAATTGACTGTACAAAGGGCTGGTCAGCAGTTCACTTCTGGCTTTTTGTGGGTCAATCCCGGGGGTTTCCAGTGTCTGGATATGATCGGCCAGTTCTGACAGCGGAATGTTAGAACTCTTCAACAGCGGCACGTCAAGAATACTGGTAACGGCAGCCACATCAGGAAGTTTGACCATGGCATCACTGATATTCTTCAGTCGATGCAGGGTTTGTTTTTCAAACAAATCCGCTTTAGGACTAAAGGTTGCGATCAGCATGTCAGGGCTCGGGTATCGTAACCGGACCTTGCGAAACTGTTCCAGATCCTTGTCACCTTCGAGTAACAACGAATCTGCAGAGGCATCCAGATGGAAATCCCGCGCGTGGTAACTAAAAAATGCCAACAGGCCAAGCAAAACAAACAACACCCATTTTGGGTGATCTAATATCATTCGATCATAGGGTCGTGACAATGACGTACTCATCAGAAGGAATCGATCTTCATTATTCTGGGGTCATCCAGGTCTGTGGGTGTGTGAATAACAAGCTTGTCGTACTGTGAGTTTATCATGCTATCGGTTATCTGCAATAAATCTTGATAGAAACGGGTTTGTGAGCCGGTAGCGATAAACTATCATGCTGTGAACTGTTATGCAGGATCTATCGCTAACCAAGGGATTGCTGACTGTTGTGAGAGCACCTTGAACGAACCATCTCATTGTGCCAAAATTAAAGCTGATTCGATTGAATCGCTGTGAGGAGATACCAAGAGATTACAGTCTTTTTCAGGGTAATCGGCTACGTTGGAACAAGATTGCCTCTTTTCAGTGACGGAGTTCTATTTTTTGCTGAAAGCCTGTATGATTTCTTGTCCATGAGACACTGCGTAAATGTTTCTACTGAATAGCCTCACTTACTGGCGTTGTTGAACGGGGTTATTATTGCTTTCGAATGCCTGGCAATTTACAGAGAACCATTCTCAAACGTAGCCTGATTGACTGATCTATTGGGTGTAATGACCAAAACTGAAAAATTCAAATGGACCTTTCCCGCTCGTTTTCGAAAGGACGCCTATCGCTGGAACGGGTCCAGGCTGGCCAGTCAACGCCTTCGGGAAGCCGTTTCCGAGATCAAAAAGGTGGCAAAGAAAGATCCGGTTCATGGCGCTGATGGGGCCGTCCGTCTGATGGAAAAACTATGGCCGGCGCTTGAACACATTGATACTTCCAGTGGTGCTCTGGGGTCGGCTGTCTATAAGACGCTGGCTGCCCTGATCCCGGTCATCATTGATGCACCCGCCGATGCCAAGACTCGCAGTCAATGGCTCGACCGGCTGTGGCAGGCGATGGCCGACGATGGTGTTGATTACCTGGAACCGGTTGGTGATCGGTGGGGTGAGATTTGTGGTTCTGTGGAAGTCGCAGGGAAATGGGCCGATGATCTGGTTTCTGTAGTGCGGTCCTGTTGGTCTGATCCGAAACCGGGAAGTTATTTTCGCGGTACGACGGCATGCTTGTCCTGTTTGCTGGTAGCGGGTCGGTATCAGGAGTTGCTTGATCTTCTGGAACTGGATCGCTACCCCATGTGGCATTATCGACGTTATGGCGTCAAGGCGATTTTGGCCCTTGGAAAAAAGGCGGATGCCATCAAGTATGCCGAAGCTTCCAGGGGTATGAACCAGCCGGATACCGTGATTGACCAGGCCTGCGAGGAGATCCTGATCTCATCCGGTCTGTGTGAGGAGGCCTACCAGCGCTATGGATTGAGCGCCGCGGTGGGCAATTCCTATATTGCCCGGTTTCGTGCCGTGGCGAAACGTTATCCCATGAAGGACAAGTCAATGATTTTGGCCGATCTCATTGCCACCACACCGGGTGAAGAGGGCAAGTGGTTTGCCACAGCCAAGGAGATCAAACTTTTTGACCTGGCGCTCGAGCTTGCCAGCCGAAGTCCTTGTGATCCAAGAACGCTGACCAGAGCAGCAAGGGATTACCTTGATTCGGAATCGGAATTTGCACTGGGTGCGGCCATGGCTGCACTTCGCTGGCTTAGCGAGGGGTGGGGTTACGAAGTGACCAGTGCCGATGTCGTCGAAGCTTATGACCGGGCAATCGATGCCGCTGCCAGACTGAATAATGTTGACGATGTGGTCCGTCAGATCCAGCAACTTGTGGAATCAAAAGAGAGTTCATCAACACAGTTTGTTCGACAGGCAGTGCAGTCAAGGATTCGTATGCATGCTTCATCAGGTAACAATATGCCTTGAGAGCTTCCGGCTGCCATTCCCTAACGAACCGCCTCACAACTAGCAACATTGTTTAAAAAGTACAAATTTTCATAACTTGAATTGTGAGAGCAATGTATAGTGTATTGTGTTTCGCCGTGCCGCTTGTTGAGTTTATAACCTGGTTTATTCATCAAAATGAATATATTTTGATAGACAGAAGGTATACTGACCATAACTGTACTGTGAGGTAATGATTATGACTGGCCAATTTAATGCACTGACCAACCACACCATTTCAGGGAGCACCAAAGTAGAGCGTCGGGTTTCACAACGTGAGGTAAATGTTTCATTAAGCAATGATGCTATTATCGTTATGACAGATCTTGCCAAAGCGGCATCCTATTCGATTGAGGAAACGGCATCCATTGACAAAGCCAATGATAAAATGATTGCCTGTGGTGTACGGCTTTTGTTTGTGAGTGAGGAAAATGGCGATCTGATCGGGTTAATAACCGCAACTGATCTACTGGGTGAGAAGCCTTTGCAGTACATCACTGAACATGGTGGTACTCGAGACGATATTGACGTCAAAGATATCATGACCCACAAAGATGCGTTGGAAGCACTACGTCTTAACGACGTCGTCAACGCTCGTGTGGGAGACATTATCGAAACGATAAAAGTATGCAATCGCCAACACATGCTGGTTGTCAAAACTGACAAAGAGACTCATGTTGAAACGGTCTGCGGGATATTTTCGTCAACACAGATTAGTCGCCAGCTGGGGATCGCAATCGAGCCTTTAGCGCGGGCGGGTACTTTCGCCGAGCTGGGTAGAGTTCTTTAGCCATCTGAGCGGGTGCCAACCAACTGGGCCCGGGCCATTCGTCTCAATTAGATCGCCACCCGATTCATCTACTGGTCAGGTACTCAAGCAGGGCGCGCAGGTCATCCAGTGCCCCGGGTCGAAAAAGAAAAGACATCAGGATTATTGATTACATCCTGCATCCAGGTGCTGAGCTCAGCAAGGGACAGTGGATCTGCATCACCGAAGTCAAGCCCGGCTTGTAAAAAAACACTGAGTTCACGTTTTTGCTCAGCCAGCTCAACATCATTGCGAATAAGGTGCTGAATATAATCACTGGTGGAGCTAAAGTGGCGTTTATGTGCCTGAAGGCGGGCTTGACCAGGCCATATAGGTACTGAGTCCAATAATAGTTTTAGGGTGTCGTGACAAATGATGGGCTAAGAGAATTGTCACCACAATAATCTTTGACTTTTGTGGAAAAAGGTTTCTATACTGCATTGCATACTCAAGCTGCAAGCTTCGCATGTGAAGCGCAACAGCAGGTAAATGCAGTAATTCCTTGAAACAGACTGTTTCAAGTCAGCCAAATTGGAGGTTCTTTATGAAAAAACCTGATTCCTCACAAAAAACGAGCAGTGATACTACCGTTTCCCGACGCCGAATTTTGAAGGGTGCGGCGGCGACTGGCACCTTGATGGCAATGGGGCCATTCATCTCGCGCGGTGTGCTGGCTTCTTCAGGTGAAGTCAACGTCTTCGCGTGGGGAGACTACGTCAAACCGAACATGATTGACGCGTTTAAGAAAAAGACCGGGATCAAGGTCAATCTCTCGACCTTCGGTTCGAATGAAGAGGCTCAGAACAAGCTGCGCGCGGCGGGTGGTAAGGGCTTCGACGTCATCTTTCCGTCAGTAGATACGCGTCCGGAATACGACAAGGACAATCTTCTCCAGCCCATCGACGAGTCACGGGTGAAGGTCGATCAAATCCTGCCGAGTCTGTGGCGCAGTTCGATCCGTCTCGGTGCGGTCAGACGCGGCACGCGCTATTTGATTCCGTTCGACTGGGGGACCGAAGGAATAACCTATGACAGTAGCGTACACAGCTTTCCTGCGGGCGAGCTTTCATACGGCGATCTGTGGCGCGATGGTCTGACCGGCAAGGTGGCCGGGCGCCAGAAGTCGATTCTCATCACGCTCGCCATCTATCTCGATTCGATCGGCAAGATTTCTTCGAACCGCGGCCTGGATATTTACAAGAGCGAGGCCGATATGCGCCGCGTCTTCGACGCCTGCCTCAAGTTTGCGGTGGCCCACAAGAAAAACATCGGTGCATTCTGGAACAATGCGACCGAAGCCACGGCCGCGTTCACCGATGCCGGCTGCACGATTGGCCAAACCTGGGATACCACCGGCATCAAGCTCCATATCGATGTGGACAAGAAGTGGGTATACACCGCCCCGAAGGAAGGTGCGCTGGGGTGGATGGATACGATGGGTATTCCGTCCGGGGCCAAAAACCTGGACCAGGCCTACGAGTTCATCAACTTCATGCTCACCCCGGAAACCGGCGGTATGTTCGCCAACAACACCGGCTACAATTCCGCCGCCGTAGGCAGCGATGCACATCTTTCGGCTGCCAACAAGGCCGCGTTCAAGATGGCCTACCCCGGCGATGCGATCAAGAACCTGTGGTGGTGGCCGATGAGTACCTCCTGGTTCACCGGCGTACGCCAGGAATACGTGGAAAAACTGACCAACGCCTGATGTTCGGCGGGGGGCGCGGCCGGATTCCCGGCCGCGCCTCCCGTTCCTCGTTTGCGCTCCGGCGCCGCGGAAGGCCGTCGTATTCGGGGGCGCGTAGCGAGGCGAGGTGGGTGTTCGCGACAGATTGCCCCCGGTCGTTTGAGGGAAGAGGCAGGGATGCCGAAGGGTGCAGGCAGCGATGCCGAAGGGTGGAGCCGTGGCGATTTGACGACCCATCCGATGCAGGTGGCGTGAAGGAAGAAACATACGGATGTGTTGGTTCCGAAGGACCGGTAAACATGATCGAAATCCGCTTTTCCGCAGCACAGCATCTCTAACCACGACCGCCTCCCGGTGCTCCAGGGACGACTCTCGACAGAATCGAATGCCATGCACGGAAAAGACGTAGTACTTGATAACGCTTCGATAAATTTCGGGGATTTCACGGCCCTCCATCCAACTGATCTGCACATCGAGGCGGGAGAGTTCTTTTCGATCCTCGGACCGTCGGGCTGTGGCAAGACCACGATCCTGCGCATGATCTCGGGCTTCCTTGAAACCACCACGGGCCGCGTGCTGATCGGTGGCGAAGTGATGACCGGAGTGGGCCCGCATCAGCGGCCCACGGCGCTGATTTTCCAGAATCTGGCGCTGTTTCCGCTGATGAAGGTTTGGCAGAACGTTGCCTTTGGTCTGGAAATGCATGATTGGCCGAAGGAGGGTCGGCGTAAGCGCGCGCTTGAACTCATCGATCTGGTCGCGTTGACCGACCAGGCCGACAAGTTCCCTGCCGATCTGTCCGGGGGGCAGCGGCAGCGGGTGGCGGTGGCGCGCGCCCTGGCGGTGGAGCCGGCAGTGCTACTTCTCGACGAGCCTCTCTCGGCGCTCGATTTGAAGCTGCGCCAGCACATGCGTGCCGAACTCAAGCAGATCCAACGCAAGACGGGTATCACCTTCGTCTACATCACCCACGATCAGGGCGAAGCGCTCACGATGTCGGATCGCATCGCGGTGATGAAGGAAGGCGCGATCCAGCAGGTGGATACCGGTGATCGCGTCTATGCGAATCCGGCGACCCCCTTCGTGGCGAGTTTTGTCGGCGAGAGCAATATCCTGCGGGGCCGGATCGATACGGTGGATGACGCTTTCGCGGTGCTCAGCACGCCGCACGGACGTTTCCGGGGACGCAACCCGCAAGGGCTGGCCCGAGACGCCGAGGCGATGCTCTTCGTGCGACCGGAATGCATGCGTATCTCGGGTTCCGAAGGCGGGTCGGAAAACCACTTCACCGCCACTTTCGCGCGGCGCGACCTGGAGGGACCGTTCGTCAATCTGTTCTTCCAGCAGAACGACGATGAATTCATCGTCCACCTGACCAACGCCGGCGCGGTGGGGCTCGACGTGGCGGCCAACGTCTTGCTCAGTTTCGCGCCCGAAGACGGGATTGTCATGGCCGCCGAAGAACTCGCCGATGAATAGCCTGATCCGTTCCTTCGGGCCGTTCATGACGGCGCTGATCCTGGTGCTGTGCGGGATTTGGGTGGTGGTCATGATCGTCGCGCCGCAGCTGATCATGGTCGAGCAAGTGGGTTGTATCTATTGCGAAAAGTGGAACGCC
>CAZTLH010000049.1:0-10966 GCA_964614335.1 uncultured Gammaproteobacteria bacterium | reverse complement strand
TGTGTCGTAGTGTTTGATGGTTATGGTTTTTCTTGCTGTTGTTTTGGTCTTTTTTTTTTTTTCAATCATAATACGGCATACGAGTTTCGCCTTAGTCTCGTGTGCTCGTAGATGTGTATAAGCTACAGTCCTATTGTGGGGCGCTGCGTATTGAACAGCTCCTGTTGTTGCCGGGTTTTGGTCTGACTGGTGCCCTGCTGCCGATCGTAGCCCAGAATTACGGTGCCCGGAATTTTGACCGGGTTCGGCAAGCGTTATTTTTCTGTTCCCGGACCGGTGTGATGATGATGCTGTTCGCATCCTTGGTTCTGTGGTTTGCCGGTGCACCGGCCATGCGGCTCTTTAGCAATGCCCCCGAGGTCGTGCGCATCGGTTCTGGCTATCTCCTGGTCGATGGTTTTATTCTACCGATTTATATCCTGTTGTTTGCTGTGTTGGTCAGTGTCTTCACAGGGTTTCTGCTGTCGTTGTTCATTACTGCCAAAGTCGCCAACAAATTGATCGGTGGCTTAAAAAAGGGGTCAGGAAAAAAGGGGTCAGAGCCCTTTTTCAGGTGATACTATAACAGGTGGGACATACGATATGAAAAAGGGCTCTGACCCCTTTTTTCTCTTTTTTCTGGAGAGATTTATGGATTTGCGGGATGTTTCTGTATTGGTGACAGGCGGTGCCTCGGGAATGGGCAAGGCGACTGGTTTGGCTTTGGTGAAGGCCGGTGCGAAGGTCGCGCTGTTTGATCGCAATGCAAAGGCACTAAAGGAAGCTGGCGCTGAAATATCAGGCCTGGCCGTTGCCTGTGATGTGAGCAGTTCCGACAGTGTTGAGAGTGCTTTGCAGCAGGTAATGGCAACACAGGGCTGTCCACGGGTACTGGTCAATTGCGCCGGTGTGGGTACAGCGGGGCGGATTGTCAGTCGCAACGGCCCGTTACCACTGGATGATTTTCGCAAGGTGATCGAGGTGAATCTGGTCGGAACCTTTAATGTAATGCGTCTGGTCGCCGCTGCCATGATTGATTTGCCGGTGCTGGAGGCGGATGGGGCACGAGGTGTTATCATCAATACGGCTTCGGTTGCCGCCTATGATGGTCAGATCGGGCAGGCAGCCTATAGCGCTTCCAAAGGGGGAATCGTGGCATTGACACTGACGGCAGCACGTGAATTTGCTTCATTCGGTATTCGGGTCATGACCATTGCACCGGGTTTGATTGCGACGCCCATGCTGCTGGGATTTCCACAGGAGGTGCAGGACAGTCTGGCAGCGCAGGTACCGTTTCCGAAGCGCCTGGGCCAGGCTGATGAATATGCCCGTTTGGCCCTGCACATTATTGATAACGGGCTACTCAATGGTGAAGTCATTCGACTCGACGGTGCCATCCGTATGCAACCCCGTTAATGGTATGGATTGCCAAGGCTGTTCCAGGCAAGCATGAATCCGCCTGTTCCACTTCATGCCGGTAACGATTTTTGTTACCGGTCAGTTGCCCAGTTCTTTCGCCTGGGCCCGAAGCTTGAATTTTTGGATTTTACCCGTTGATGTCTTCGGCAGATCGATGAAGATGATGGTTTTTGGTGCCTTGTAATGAGCCAGGTTCTGCCGGCAATACTCGATCAGCTGTTGCGCTGTGACGTCCGTATGATTTTTTCGCAGGGTGACGAAGGCACAGGGTGTTTCCCCCCATTTTTCATCGGGCCTGGCGACGACGGCGGCATCCAGCACGGCCGGGTGACTATATAAGGTGTCTTCTACCTCGATCGAGGAAATATTCTCGCCACCGGAAATAATCACATCCTTGGAACGGTCCTTGATCTTGATATAGCCATCAGGTTCGATGACAGCAAGGTCCCCGGAATGAAACCAGCCACCTTGCAATGATTTTTTGCTGGTATCTGGATTTTTCAGGTAGCCTTTCATGACGATATTGCCACGGAACATGATCTCACCGATGGTCTGGCCATCGGCAGGGACCTGTTCCATGGTTTCAGGATCCATGACGGTGAGCCCGTCCAGTACATGATAGCGCACACCCTGTCGTGACTTGAAGCGGGTTTGTGCCTCCAGGTCCAGTGCATCCCATTCCCGGTGCCAGGCACAGATGACAGCAGGTCCATAGGTTTCGGTTAAACCGTAGACATGCGTCATGCTGAAGCCGGATTCCTTCATGGCCGAAAGTACGGCTGCAGGTGGTGGGGCTGCAGCGGTCATGACCTTGATTTCATGGCTAAAGGGTTTGCGTTCTGGTCAGTGGCATTAATCAGAAAACCACTGATGATCGGTGCCCCGCAGAAATGGGTTACGCCATGGTCGGCAATCGCCTGGTAAATGGTTTTTGCGCTGACGTTGCGCAGACAAATGCTGGTGCCGGCCAGGGCAGCCAAGGTCCATGGAAAACACCAGCCGTTGCAGTGAAACATCGGTAAAGTCCACAAATAAACCGGATGATGGGACATTTCCCAGGCCACGATATTGCCCATGGCATTCAGATAGGCGCCACGATGGTGATAGACCACACCCTTGGGGTCGCCGGTGGTACCCGAGGTGTAGTTCAGGGTAATGGCATCCCATTCATCGGCCGGCCATTGCCAATCAAATTCACGGTCGCCAGTGGCCAGAAATTCTTCATAGTCCATGCTGCCCAGATGTTCACCACCCGGGCCCTCACTGTCATCGATATCGATCAGCAGGATATCCTGATCGACCTCGGCCAGCGCCGCGGCCACCGTGGCATGAAATGCCGTGTCGGTAATCAGTACTTTGGCTTCACCGTGGTTTAGAACAAACGCCATGGCACGGGCATCGAGCCGTGTGTTGATGGCATTCAGTACCGCTCCGGTCATCGGGATGCCGAAATGGGCTTCGTATAATTCCGGAGTATTGGCAGCCAGTACGGCTACGGTGTCGCCTTTGCCGATGCCGTGTTGAGTCAGTGCTGAAGCCAGCTGTCGACAGCGGGTATAGACCTGGGACCAGTTGTAACGACGGTCGCCATGAATCAAAGCAGGGTGATCCGGGTAGACACTGGCGGCACGCTCAAGAAAACCAAGCGGCGTCAGTGGTTGATAGTTGGCAGCGCTCTTCTCTAGGCCATTCTCATAGGGGTTCATAGTGGTATTCCCGGTAGCACATTAATCCAGATGCAGCAGTACGGCAGTTTCATCACAATCGTCAAACTTGGCGCATTTTACACAGATATTCCACACCTTCTCTGGCAGTTCTTCCTTTTCGACGACATTAAAACCAAGACGGGTAAAAAATGGTGCGACATAGGTCAGTGCCATCAGGCGATGCAGACCAATGGCTCTGGCTTCCTGGATCAGGCCCATGACCATGTGACTGCCCAGACCACATTGTTTATTTGCACCATCAACCGCGAGACTGCGAATTTCTGCCAGTTCCTGGGTGAAGATTTCCAGCGCGGCCATGGCCAGAATATTTCCATCCGTTTCAATGACCTGAAATTCGCGAACATG
This sequence comes from uncultured Gammaproteobacteria bacterium, assembly GCA_964614335.1. Taxonomy (GTDB): domain Bacteria; phylum Pseudomonadota; class Gammaproteobacteria; order Arenicellales; family DRJH01; genus DRJH01. The sequence goes on along the minus strand of CAZTLH010000049.1, from coordinate 7,496 downwards.
ACGATACAGATTCACCAGCGGCCGTGGTAATAATACCCCCTGCTGGGCATGATAATGCAGCAGCGCATACATCCCTGGGACGTCGGCAATGGTGGCTTGCCTTATGCTTTGCTGCGTATTCTTGGGTGGATTCGTATTCTTCATTGAGTGCCGGCAGTAGCGAGTGCCAACATTTCCCTGGCATGGGCCCGGGTCTTGTCCGTGATGACCTGACCACCCAGCATTCTGGCCACTTCTTCGGTACGTTGTTCGGCTGACAGAGGTGTGACGGTAACCTGGCCTGACAGTTCAGAATTCTTTGTGACCGCCAGTTGCTGGTCCCCGAGAGCCGCCACTTGTCCTAAATGGGTAATACAAAGCACCTGGCAACTGGCGCCGAGACGATGCAGCAAACGCCCGACCGTCTCGGCCACACCGCCACCGATACCGACATCGACTTCATCAAAGATAATGGTAGGAACGGTGGTCTTGTGGGAGCAGGTAACCTGAATGGCCAGACTGATGCGGGAGAGTTCTCCGCCCGATGCGGTGGATTTTAATGACTTGAAAGTTTGCCCTGGATTGGTGCTGACTTCAAATTCAATTTGATCCCGTCCATGGTGAGACGATTTTCCGGAGGGTGTAATATGGATACGAAATTGTCCTGCTGTCATACCCAATCGGGGCATCAGGGTGGTGACTTTCCCAGACAGGGTCCGGGCGACTTGCTGGCGTAGTGAAGAGACTTCGGCCGCCAGTGTTTGATATTGACTTCTGGCCTCATCCAATTGTTTGTCGAGGGTATCAAGGTCCTGGAACTCGTTTTGCAATTGTTGCCGTTGTTGTCGCAATTGCTCTAGTAACCTGGGCAGTTCATCGCCTGAAATCCGGTGTTTTCGGGCCAGTGCATGGGCCACTCCCAAACGATCTTCCACGACCTGGAGTTGTTGCGGGTCTGCTTCGAGATGCTCGGCCAGTTGACGCAGGTTATTCGTCGCGTCATCAGTCAGAATCCGTGCCTCCTCCAGGGTTGCAACGACAGCCGCCAGTTCAGGCGCATAGTCCTGTAATTTTTGTAATTGTTCCAGGCCGACCGATAGCTGTCGATGTGCTGAATGGGCGTCGTTATCAAACAGCAGATCAACAACACTCCCCAGCCCTTGCAATAATTCCTGGGTATGTGCAAGGCGTTTTTGCTCCTGTCCTAGTTCGTTGTATTCGCCGGTTTGAAGATCAAGGTCTTGCAGTTCTGTTATCTGGAAATCTAGGAATTTGAGTTGGGATTGTCGTTGCTGACTGCCCTCTGTGAGAGATTGCAGACGTCGTTGCAGAGTTTGCCAGCTCTGATAGTGTTCGCCAAGAATAGTAACTTTTGAATCCAGATCACCAAAATGATCGAGCAGCTGGCGTTGTACGGTCGTCTTTAGCAAGCCATGATGCTCGTGCTGACCGTGGATATCGACCAGCAAAGCCGCCAGTTCTTTTATCGACTGTAGTGGGGAAGGTCGACCATTGATATAGGACTTGCTGCCCCGCTGGCGTGTGATCACGCGTCGTAAGCTACAGTCTGGCCCATCGGCAAGTTCTTGTTGTTGCAGCCATATTTGAGCTGGACTTGTAGATGGCAGGTGAAACGTGGCAATGATTTCAGCACGTTCTTCACCTTCACGAATCAAATTGCTGTCGGTGCGACCACCGAGTGCCAGGGCCAACGCATCCACCAGAATCGATTTACCGGCGCCGGTTTCACCGGTCAATACGGTCATGCCGTTATGCCAGTCAATTTCCAGACGGTCAATTATAGCCAGGTTGTGAATATAAAGAGTTTCCAGCATCTGATCTTGACAGCGAAACCAAGGGTTGATAGCGTGCAGTTGCATGCACATTCTGTGAATGCCAGTATAACATCCGGAGTTCGTAATAGATGGCCGTTGAACTGAGCCCCAGAGCAGAAATTTTGTTGAAATCGCTGGTAGACCGCTATATTGCAGACGGTCAGCCGGTAGGCTCGCGAACTCTGGCCAGACAATCCAGGCTGGATGTAAGTCCGGCCACCATACGTAATATTATGTCTGATCTGGAGGAAATGGGTCTTATTTCCTCCCCCCATACCTCTGCCGGCAGGATACCTACAGAATCGGGCTATCGTTTTTTTGTCGATAGTCTGTTAAAGGTCAAGCCCTTAAAAAGATCGGTACTCCATGATCTGGAGGGAGAGTTATCTTTGCCGAAAGATCCAAAAAAAATGCTCTCAACAGCTTCGGATTTGCTGTCGAGCATTACGCATTATGCCGGTCTGGTCATGTCGCCACGTGATGATCAAACAACACTCAAACAGGTTGAATTCGTGCCCCTGTCTGGCAATCGAATACTGACCATTATGGTGGGCAGTGACGGCCAGGTGCAGAACCGGGTGATGTCGCCGGCTCGTCCATATAGCAGTGATGAGTTGCAAGCGGCTGAAAATTTCTTTAATGATCTCTATGTCGGGCAAAAACTGCCGTATATTCGCCAAAAAATTCTGACAGAAATGGATCGGGATCGCAGCGAAATGGATCGTTTGATGCGTTTGGCGATATCGATGGCCGGTGAAATCTTTACCGATGATTCGAAGGCCGGTGGAGATATGCTGGTCAGTGGCGAAACCAATTTATTGAATGTCCCCGATCTGGCCCATCTCGACACCCTGCGGGATCTATTCGAAACCTTTAAAACCAAACGACAGTTACTGGACCTGTTGGATAACAGTATGAATAGTCGTGGTATCCATATTTTTATCGGGGAGGAGTCCGGTTATCGAGCTTTTGGTGAGTGCAGCATCGTCACCGCGGGTTATAAAGTTAAAGGTCAATATGTTGGGACACTGGGGGTTATTGGCCCGACCCGAATGGCCTATGAACAAGTGATCCCGATGGTTGATGTCACGGCACGCCTGCTCGGTGCGGCCTTAACCCAGACACTGGGTTCGCAAAAAGATTTATAAAGTATAAAAAAATCCTCTGTGGTGCTTGAAAATTTCGGTCTTTACCCCGACTAGTAATGTGCCGGTGATGAATTCATCGGTGTGTGAGGATTGTTGCGGGAAATGCACTGAAGCCACATCCCTGCAGACAACAACCTCTGACCGATCCTGTGTTGAGAATGAAAGGGTTAGATCATGAATGATAGTACGAATAAGGATGCGCCAGCCGAAAAGGCTGCCCGGGCCTACGAGCAGGTTGCACGACAGACCCAGCAACCCAAGTCAGATCCGGATGTCACGACAGAATCCCCGGTGGTGGAGTCCCCCTTGGCCGACGCACCAGAAAAGAGTGCCGAAGAACTGGCTCTTGACAGTGCCAACAAGGCTCTGGAAGAGGCCATTGCCAAGGCCGAGAATGCGAATGACCAGTATTTGCGGGCTTGTGCTGAAATGGAAAATGTCCGACGTCGCAGTCAAATCGATGTCAGTAATGCTCGTAAATATGCAATCGAGCGTTTTGCTGGAGAGTTGCTGACAGTACATGACAGTCTCGATCAGGCCGCTACGGTAGATCTGACCAATGCCTCAGAGAAGGCTGTGGAGCAGATGCACGAAGGTCTGGCCCTGACCCTGAAACAACTTGATTCTGCTTTTGAAAAATCCTCCATCGAGATCGTTATTCCCGAAGTCGGTGAGGAGTTTGACCCTGAATTGCATCAGGCCATGAGTATGCAACCCGGTGGTGAGGTCGCTCCTGATCACATTCTTGTCGTGATTCAGAAAGGTTATCGCTTGCAGGGACGTCTGTTGCGTCCGGCAATGGTGATTGTGGCAGCACCGGCAAAAAAATGAGGACTGCTTGAAATTCGGCATTGTCCCCCCCACTTTGTACGTTAAATGAACAAATTAGTAACCCCATTACGTTAATTTAGAGGACGCTAGCAATGGCAAAAATTATTGGAATTGACCTCGGTACAACCAACTCCTGTGTTGCGGTCATGGACGGCGGTCAGTCAAAAATCCTGGAAAACAGTGAAGGTGATCGCACCACACCATCGGTTGTGGCATTTACCAAAGACGATGAAGTTCTGGTCGGTCAACCAGCAAAACGGCAGTCGGTAACCAATCCTGAAAACACCCTGTTTGCGGTCAAACGTCTGATCGGCAGAAAATTTTCCGAAGATGTAGTCCAGCGTGATGCTGATTTGATGCCTTACAAAATCGTCAAGGCCAAAAATGGTGATGCCTGGGTGTCTATTAATGGCAAACAGATGTCACCACCGGAAATATCTGCCCGTGTTCTGCAGAAGATGAAAAAAACCGCCGAAGACTATCTTGGTGAGGAAGTCACCGAAGCTGTGATTACGGTGCCTGCGTATTTCAATGATTCCCAGCGTCAGGCAACCAAGGATGCCGGCAAGATCGCCGGATTAACGGTCAAACGAATTATCAACGAACCGACCGCGGCTGCGCTTTCCTATGGTATGGACAAAGGTCAGGGTGATCGCAAGGTTGCCGTCTATGATCTTGGTGGTGGCACATTCGATATCTCCATTATCGAAATTTCGGAAATTGATGGTGAACGACAGTTTGAAGTGCTTTCGACCAATGGGGATACCTTTCTCGGTGGTGAGGATTTTGACCGGCGTCTGATGGATTATCTTGCCGATGAGTTCAAAAAAGAGCAGGGCATGGATTTGCGTGGTGATCCGCTGGCCATGCAGCGTCTGAAAGAAGGGGCAGAGAAGGCCAAGATCGAGTTGTCATCGACCAGTCAGACTGATGTTAATCTTCCTTATATCACTGCAGATGCCTCCGGACCCAAACACCTGAATATGAAAATCACCCGGGCCAAACTTGAAGCCCTGGTTGATGAATTGATCCAGCGCACAGTCAAACCCTGCCGGACCGCTTTAAAAGATGCCGGTTTGTCTGCCAGCGAGGTGGATGAAGTATTGCTGGTCGGTGGCCAGAGCCGGATGCCCAAGGTGCAACAGACAGTCAAGGATTTCTTTGGCAAGGATCCGCGCAAGGACGTGAATCCCGATGAAGCCGTGGCGATGGGTGCGGCAATCCAGGGTGGTGTACTTGGTGGTGATGTCAAGGATGTGTTGTTACTGGATGTGACCCCATTATCACTGGGCATTGAGACCCTCGGTGGTGTTATGACCAAGCTGATTGACAAAAACACCACCATCCCGACCAAGGCCAATCAGGTGTTTTCAACCGCTGATGACAGTCAGACTGCAGTAACCGTACATGTCCTGCAGGGTGAACGTGAACTGGCACGTGATAACAAATCACTCGGCCGGTTTGATCTGTCTGATATACCACCTGCACCACGTGGTGTACCACAGATTGATGTGAATTTCGATATCGACGCCAATGGCATCATGCATGTCTCTGCCAAAGACAAGGCTACCGGCAAGGAAAACAAGATTGTCATAAAATCCAGCTCGGGTCTCAGTGATGAGGAAATCGAGAACATGGTGCGTGAAGCCGAGGAACATGCCGATGAAGACAAAAAGGCGCGTGAGCTGATCGATACCCGCAATCAGGGTGAAGCCATGATTCACAGTGTTCGCAAGTCGCTTGCCGAAATGGGTGACAAGATTGATGGTGACGAGAAAGGCCGGATTGAAGCGGCGATCAAGGGTTTGGAAGAAGCCTTGAAGTCTGACGATCAGGCGGATATCAAGGCCAAGACCGAAGCCTTGACCCAGGCCAGTCATAAGCTCGCTGAGCAAATGTATCAGCAGGCGTCAGCCGATGCACAGCAAGGTGACAGTAGCAATGGACAGGATGCGCCGTCCGATTCGGCTGCTGCAGATGACAATGTGGTTGATGCCGAATTTGAAGAAGTCAAGGATGATGACAAGAAGTAATGTTGCCCAGTAGTAATGTTGCAAAGTAGTCAGTTTTTTTGCAGGATCTGTGGCGCGGAGCTTACTCCGCGCCATTGCTGCTTGTAAGTACCTCAGCATTTTTCAGGAAATCCATTGCCCATGTCCAAACGCGATTATTATGAAGTACTCGGTGTGCAGCGAAACGCCACCGAAGCGGAAATCAAGAAGGCATTCCGTCGTCTGGCCATGAAATATCATCCGGATCGCAATCCGGATGACGAATCCGCGGAAGCCCGTTTCAAGGAAGCCAAGGAGGCTTGTGAAGTCTTGATGGATGGCCAGAAACGTGCAGCCTATGACCAATTTGGTCATGCAGGTGTGGACTCCTCCATCGGAGGAGGTCAGCGGGGCGCAGGTTTCGGCAGTATTTTTGAAGATGTCTTCAGCGATATATTCGGTGGAGGGCAGGGTGGCGCACGTGGCCCTGCCCGTGGTGCAGATTTGCGGTACAACCTTGAAGTCTCACTTGAAGATGCGGCATTTGGTACCGAAATCAAAATCCGGGTTCCGACCATGGTGTCTTGTGAAACCTGTCACGGCACTGGTGCCAGGTCTGGCAGCAAACCCAAGACTTGCCAGACTTGTGGCGGTCACGGCCAGGTGCGGATGCAACAGGGATTTTTCTCTATACAGCAAACCTGTCCCAATTGTCGGGGCCAGGGGACTGTAATTTCCAATCCCTGTACCACCTGCCGAGGCCAGGGACGTGTCCAGAAAAGTAAAACATTGGCAGTCAAGGTCCCGGCCGGTGTGGATACCGGTGATCAAATCCGGCTCAGCGGGGAAGGGGAAGCGGGTCCTGCAGGAGCGGGCTCTGGTGATCTTTATGTAGAGATCCGGATTAAACAACATGCGATTTTTCGTCGTGATGGTGATGATTTATATTGCGAAGTTCCCATCAGCTTTGTCACGGCTACCCTCGGTGGACAATTGGAAGTTCCCAGTCTTGAAGGCAAGTCCATCTTGAAGGTCCCGCCTGAAACCCAGTCCGAAAAGGTATTCCGCTTGCGCGGCAAGGGAATCCGCAATGTACGTTCCAGTCATCTCGGTGATCTGTATTGTCGGATCTCCATCGAAACACCGGTCAACCTGACCAATAAGCAGAAAAGTCTGCTCAAGGAATTTGAAAAAATGACCCAGCAAGGCGGTGCCCGTCACAGCCCCAAGACCAAAACCTGGACCGATAAGATCAAGTCTTTTCTTGATTCTCTGGTGGCGAATTAACCTAGTATGCTGTAGCACCAGCGGTATTACTGTTGCAGATTGCACGATGCGTCCCTTGTGCTGATAGCCATGATATCTGGCCAATCACTCTAAATGTCACCAGGTCTTTTTGACCTTTATGTTGACCGTAAAGCTGTATCACCAGCACTTATTCGTGGCTGTGAGGTGTCAGCTGTCAGCACAGCGGGTCCAGACAATAGCCATGTAAAACAGGTGCCCAGAAAAACAGGTTGCAATAGGTGAATGTCTGGGTATAACATGAACCGCGAGTGGGAAATTATCACACATTTTTACATTCACTCCCTGCCGGTAATCTGCAGAGAATGTAACCGTATTTCGTTGTGTGAGTATCAGTATGGTTGACCCACTGCATATATGAGTCTGTTGAATTAATCGAAATTTGAGAATAGTCCATCTCAGCGTGA
>CAZTLH010000048.1:0-10972 GCA_964614335.1 uncultured Gammaproteobacteria bacterium | reverse complement strand
TGTAATCAGTTCAGTTATATTATTACATGTTAGCCCATTTATTGATGTATTTGTATTTCCTTTATGACTTATTTTTATATGACTTAATTCAAGTGTTTTTCTGTTATTACTTTCATCTTTTTTTTTTCAAGCAGAAACCGTAAAACTAGTTTCGCCTTAGTCTCGTGGGCTCGGAGATGTGGATAACAGACGATTCCTTGACGCGTTATGCCCAGGCCCAGCGAGAAATCGGTCTGGCTATCGGCGAACCGCCCGCGACACGTGGCTATCCACCGTCGGTATTTGCCAAGATTCCGATGCTGGTAGAACGTGCAGGAAATAGTCAGCATGCCGGTTCGATCACCGCCTTTTATACCATCTTAACGGAAGGCGATATGGACAATGACCCGGTTGCCGATACCGCCCGTGCCATTCTCGATGGGCACATTGTGTTGTCTCGGCGGTTGGCCGAATCAGGGCTCTATCCAGCGATCGATATCGAAGCTTCGATCAGTCGGGCAATAAACCAGATTGTTACTCCGGAACAATTTCAGGCGATCAATCGTTTTAAACAGACGTATACGACGTTTGAAAGCAATCGGGATTTAATCAATGTCGGCGCCTATGCTACTGGCTCTGATCCAGTCATTGATGAAGCCATCTCCATGCGTTCGAAACTGCTTGCGTTTATCAAACAACCCATGGCTCAGGCGATTTCACTGGAACATGGACGACAGCAATTACAACAGCTTTTTGCACAACAGTCCCCAGGCACTGCTATCCACCAACAGGTTGCCTGAGTAAACACTTATGGCTAAAACCGGGAAAGGTCTGCTGGCAGTTGAGGAATATGCTCGTCGCAAGGAACAGGAAGCTTTGAAAATATATGGCGAAAGCCAGACTGCCTTGCAGCAGGGTCAGCAGCAATTGCAGGATTTGATCCGTTTTCGTGAGGAGTACCAGGAAAAAATGCTGGAGAAGGGTTTACAAAGTACCCGGGCAGCCGTGCTGCAACATTTTAGGCGTTTTATCGAACAACTGGATCAGGTGATCACCCAGCAGCGAACAAGAAATCAAGAGCTCGAAGGTGAGCTGAAAAAAAAGTGCCAACTCTGGTTGCAGACCCGCAATGACAAGAAACGTTATGAAAAATTACGTGAACGTCAGCGTCATGAGGCCAATGCCAGGGCCTTGTTGGAGGAACAGACTATCCTGGACGACCATGCTGGTCGCCGGTCGTAATCGACTGACAGCCTCTTATCAAATAAAATTGTAACTCATTGTTAATAATGGATAATAAATTTTCTCATTTACAGTCTCCACCAAGGCCAAAAACCACCCATGTTTGCTGCGCGACAGCGCAGCGCCCCTGGCGGTGTGGAGGCTCCTAGCAACCTGCTGCAACAAAACAGACTTTGGCTAGATCCTCACCTGACTATTGTAAAATACAACCCGTATTTGCCTTAAGTCATGGGATGCTACCTCACCCGCTTGCAATCGTGACTGCTCCTGTTCCGGACAGCTTCCTGGTTTGAACATTAAAGGCCATCGAGCACAAAAACAGGCCGTCAGTCCTGATTGACTGAAATCCATGGGTTGATATCGAGATATTGAGCAGCATTCACAGGATTGGCATACTAGTTGCTTGTAGACTCATCGTGATTAATCAGTGTAACCATATCTAGAAGTGGTGAGCCCATGAGTCAGTCGATGTCGCTGCAATCAGCATTGCCAACCCAGATAACTCCAAGGGATTCGGTGACTAAAAGCCCGACAATGGTGGCCAGTAGTACTGAGAATTCAGTAGCAACGGATGGCTCATTCGATCGTGTATTGCATGAACGTATGAGTTCAACCACTTCCGAACAAAGCCACAAAACCGACAACAGCAAGAAAGCGGTAAGCAAATCCGCGGCTGAAAAAACAACAGACAGCGCGGACCCAGCGGCAACAAATCAAACCGCGTCCGGCAATAACTTGCCGGGAGTCGCCGCTACTGCGAAGCAAGACGTTGCTGAAAAGAATGATCAGGAAGCTGATTCCGACACTGATGATGTTGCCGATGTTGGCTCCATCACTAATAATGGCCTTGTTATCCCTGATCAGGTCACGACGTCAGCAGTTCCGCTCGAACCTCCAGTTGCTACATCTGCGGCTGCGGTGATTCCAGTAGTCAGTAAAGAAAATAACCAAAGTGCAGCGAACAGCACGACTCTTCAGCCATCTGTTGCCACTTCAACGATTCCGGTAACGTCAGAAATTGTGAAATCCATACCGGGACAGTCGATATCGGGCCAAACACCCACCAATCAATCCTCCATCGGACAAGATCAGCTATCACATCAAGGTTTACAGACGCAGATAGCAGTTAAGTCAGGGATAAATCAGCAAACCACAACGGTACCAACACTGGCTGATTCAGAGGTGAGCGCGCCGGGCACAGCCATCGTTGATCCATCCATGGTCGTCACCAGCGATACTAAAAGTGTCGTACTACAACTGGCTGCCGGCATGCGCGCTGTCGACCAGGCCAGTGTTGCACCTCCGGGTGTCTTGTTGATGCCTGCGAATCATTCCCGCACGCAGGTGTCAGACGGATCGATAGCGGCACCGGTCATTAGTGGCAATGGTCACACAGCAGCATTTACGTCATTGACGCCGGTATCAACGCCGACGGTGCTAACGATGCCGGTTGGTGTGCAACCGGGTGACCCGCGCTGGGCCCAGGCATTTACCGATCGGGTAGCCTGGCTGGTGCAGGGAAATGTGCAGACGGCCAATATTCGTCTCAGCCCACCAACACTGGGTCAGCTCGATATCAAGATCAGTCTGCAACATGACCAGGCTTCGATCCTGATTGTCAGTCCTCACCAGACCGTGCGCCATGTGCTCGAGGCCACATTGCCGCAATTACGCCAACAATTTGATAATATGGGTTTTGTTGATGTCCAGGCCCAGGTTGCAGATCAACAAACCGGACGACGTCAGCAAAACGATTTTCATTCCAGGACCACGAACGCACCCGAAGCCATCGATGCGATCAACGGAGAACCGGTGCATGTATCCGCAGTCAGGGAATCGCAAGGGATGCTCGATCTGTATATATAGTTGGCTGTGTAGTATCAGAACAGAAGTGTCGGCATCAGGAGTTCTCGGCAGTCAGGTCTTCGCTGACAGTATTCTGCTCGATTGCGAATGCTCTAACGGACTCGAAAGTAGACAGCCAATCCTTGATATTGAATTTCAGGAGAGGACTGCTGTATCTGTAATTCGCTTATCGAGCGTGCAGGCGAAAAATGCAGGTGACCGACAATATCTGGGTGATATCGCCGGTAAAATCATGTCCAGAAGTTGTGCTTATGGTCATGCTGGCGTAGAATCGCGCCCTTCCATTTGAATGGCAGATGGAAACTCCTTGTTTCACCGTCCTGTATCTATACAGGTCCGGGAAACTGACAAACCACAAGGGATATTAAAAGACAATGCGACACTATGAAATCGTTATCCTGGTCCACCCGGATCAGAGCGAGCAGGTCGGGGCGATGGTAGATCGTTACCGGGATCTGGTCGAAAACAGTGCTGGTACCATGCACCGCTTCGAAGACTGGGGCAGACGGCAACTGGCCTACCCAATCAACAAAATTCATAAGGCACATTATGTGCTGATGAATGTGGAATGTGATCAACCCACAATCAACGAAATTAAGAGGCTGTTTCGTTTCAACGATGCAGTAATCCGTTCCCTGGTGACACGTCGTGATGATGCCGTGACTGAGAAATCACCTCTGATGGTTGAGAAGGATAAAGAGTTGAGTCAGGTGGAGAGTGCTGCACCAGTCAGCAGTAAACCAGTGGCTGAAAGCACCGGGCGGGTAGCAAAAGCTGAAGATCATTCAACCCCGGAACAGCCTGCTGCAGAAACACCAGACGCAGTGCAGACAAACAACGAGGAGGCCACCATATGAGCCGTTTTATTCGTCGTCGTAAGTATTGCCGGTTCACCGCAGAAGGTGTCAGTGAGATTGACTACAAGGATATCGCGACCTTGAAGGGCTATATCAGTGAAACCGGAAAAATCATACCCAGTCGCAATACAGGTACCAAGGTCGGATATCAGCGACAACTGACACAGGCCATCAAACGGGCCCGTTTTCTGGCTTTATTGCCCTACACTGATAATCACGCCAACTAGGAGAATACACGATGGAAATTATTCTACTGGAACGAGTGCGTAACCTCGGCAGTCTAGGTGATCAGGTCAGCGTGAAGGCCGGTTTTGCACGTAATTATTTGATTCCAAAAAAGATTGCAGTTCCTGCAACAAACAAGGCCAAGAAAGAATTTGAAGCCAATCGCTCTGAACTTGAACTCAAGGCAACTGATGTTCTGAAAAAAGCCAAAGCGATTGCCGAGAAACTCGGTGGTACGAGAGTCGTGCTGCAACGCAAGGCCAGTGATGAGGGCAAGCTGTTTGGTTCGGTGAGTCCTGCGGATATCGCTGAAGTTTTATCTGGTGAGCTGATCACGATTAAAAAGGATGATGTCAGATTGCCTGAAGGGCCTCTAAAACTCATTGGTGAAACGGAAATCTTGGTAACAGTCCATTCGGATGTCACATTCCCGGTTACCGTGGCTGTGGAAGCAGAAGAGTAAGCTGATAGACAAGACTAAAAAGGCGGCCGGATGGCCGCCTTTTTTATGGATAACCTGTTGTCGGATTCCTCTTTGACAAGTTCAAATCGCTGGTATCATAGATCCGGAATTTGAATCTGAAAAAGCGTGAGAAGGAGTGATGGCAGCAATGGCAAAAACTGAAAAAAATGATGGGCATACGCGTGTCCCGCCACAGGCACTGGAGGCCGAACGCTCCTTGTTGGGTGGTTTGATGCTCGATAGTCGGAGTTGGGATGAGGTTGTGGATGTTGCCGCAGCCGAAGATTTTTATAGTAACCGGCACCAACTGATCTATCGCAGTATTGCCGCCCTGGGCGAGTTTGATCAAGCCGTGGATGTCATTACCACGTCAGAACATCTGGAAAATCTTGGTCAACTGGAAACGGCAGGAGGTCTCAGCTATCTTGGTGAACTGGCCAATAATTGTCCGGGTACAGGAAATCTCGCTTCTTATGCCCACATCATCCATGAACGGGCTACCTTGCGGCAGCTAATACATGCCAGTAATGAAATTCTGGAAATGGCCTATGCGCCGGCAGGGCGTACGCCCTCCGAAGTGCTGGATTTGGCAGAAAAGCTGATATTTGATATCGCCCAGAAAGACGGCAAGCAACGGGCCGGTTTTGTACCACTGAAAACGACCATTGCATCGGCTGTAGATCGTCTTGAAGAGTTGCAGAAATCAACCTCCGATGTCACCGGTGTGCCGACCGGTTTCACCGACCTGGATCACCAGACTTCCGGCCTGCAACCGGCAGATCTGGTAATTGTTGCCGGACGACCTTCGATGGGCAAGACTTCACTGGCCATGAATCTGGTGGAACATGCCGCAATTTCTACCCATAAACCGGTCGCCGTATTTAGTATGGAAATGCCTGGTCACCAGTTGGCCATGCGGATGATGGCATCATTGGGCAGAGTCAACGCACACAAGATGCGAACCGGAAAGCTGCTCAACGAAGACTGGAACCGGCTGTTTTCTGCAATCAACATTCTCAGTGATTCACCGATTTTTATCGACGACACGGCAGCGCTGACACCCCTCGACGTGCGTAGCCGGGTACGGCGTCTGGCGCGTGAGCAGGGGGATCTGGGGTTGATTGTGGTGGATTATCTGCAACTGATGCAGTCGAGCGGTAACAATAATGAAAATCGCACCACAGAAATCTCTGCCATAACCCGGGCACTCAAAATTCTGGCCAAGGAAATGAATGTCCCGGTGATTGTGTTGTCGCAGCTCAATCGCAGCCTCGAATCCCGTCCGAATAAACGACCCCTGATGTCCGACTTGCGTGAATCCGGGAGTATCGAGCAGGATGCCGATCTGATTCTGTTTATCTATCGGGATGAGCAATACAATCAGGACAGCAAGGACAAGGGAATGGCAGAAGTCATTATTGGCAAGCAGCGAAATGGACCTACCGGAACCGTACGGCTGGCATTTCTCGGTGAATATACCCGTTTCGATAATTATGCCAGTCCAAAATTTGCCGGTGATGTTTCGTGGCAAGACCCACCGAAATTACAATAGACCTGAACGCGCTGCAGCATAATCTGCAGCGGGTCAGGGATTTCGCTCCAGAAAGCCGGGTGATGGCTGTTGTCAAGGCCGATGCCTATGGCCATGGCCTGACGCAAATAGCGGCAAGTTTGTGTGAGTCAGGTGCCGATGCGCTGGCGGTGGCTACCGTTGAAGAAGGCATTACACTGCGTGAACATGGCTTGCAGTTGCCGATTACAGTGTTGTCATCCGTTTGGGAATTCGCCGATGTAGAGCTGTTGTTGACCTGGAAGCTGGATCCGGTACTGCATAACCGGCAACAGATTCGATTATTTGCATCCTGTGATGCCACACGAAAGCTCTCACCGTGGCTGAAAATCGATACCGGTATGCATAGGGTCGGTATTACACCGGAACAGGCACCCCTGTTGGTCGAACAACTTGGTACTGCGTCCTGGGTCAGGGAATTAGGTCTGATGACACACTTTGGTTGTGCCGATGAGGTTGGGAATATGGTTACAGGCAAACAGTTGATGTCTTTTCTGCAGATTGCAGAAACCGGATCATCGGACTGCTCGGTGGCTAATTCGGCTGCTGTCATTGCCTGGCCTGAAACACGTCTTGACTGGGTACGCCCGGGGATTATGCTCTATGGTTGTTCCCCTTTGGAGGGCGGTGTGGGTGAACAGCATGGATTACAGCCGGTGATGACGTTGCGTTCACGTTTGACCGCCGTTTTTAATCACCGCAAAGGGGAGGCTATCGGCTATGGTGCGAGTTGGTGCTGTCCACAGGATACCCGGATCGGTCTGGTGCCCTGTGGTTATGGCGATGGTTATCCCCGTCATGCCCCTTCCGGTACCCCGGTACTGGTCGATGGCCGACGTGCTGCTTTGGCCGGGCGGGTTTCGATGGACATGCTGTGTGTCGATCTGGGACCTTACTCAACATCTGCAGTGGGCAGTGAAGTCGTGCTTTGGGGGCGGGGTTTGCCCATAGAAGAAATCGCCACGTCAGCCGGTACCATCGGTTATGAATTGCTGTGCCGTCTCACCTCCAGACCCGTCCGGCATTATCATCATGGCTAAAAAAAAATCTCAGTTCGTCTGTAATGTCTGTGGTGCTACGGTCAGCAAATGGACCGGTCAGTGCAACGCCTGTGAAGAATGGAATACCCTCGTGGAAGTGCCAGTGACGGCCACCACCACAGATAAACCGACCCGTTTTAAAGCTTTTGCACCGGCTGCAGTGATGCGCAAAATGGCCGATGTCGATATCGCAAACGTGCAACGTTTCAGCTCTGGAATTAAAGAGCTGGACCGGGTATATGGTGGGGGTCTGGTCCCGGGTTCGGTGGTATTGATCGGCGGTGATCCAGGGATTGGCAAATCCACCTTGCTGTTGCAAAGCTGCGCCAGTATGAGCAAAACCCTGAAAAGTCTTTATGTCAGCGGTGAGGAATCACTCGATCAGGTGGCCTTGCGGGGGCAGCGTCTCGGTTTGTCGGCGAGTGAGCTGATGCTGCTGGCAGAAACCCGGGTCGAGGCCATTCTTGAGATGGCGGCTGATTGCCAGCCGCAATTGTTGATCACCGACTCCATCCAGACACTCTATACCGACAGTCTGCAGTCTGCACCAGGTAGTGTGGCGCAGGTGCGTGAAACTGCCGCCATGCTGGTCCGTTATGCCAAACAAACCGGTGCCATTGTCATCCTGGTCGGTCATGTTACCAAGGAAGGGGCGCTGGCCGGACCACGTGTACTGGAGCATATGGTCGATACGGTACTCTATTTTGAAGGCGACCGCAGCAGTCAGTTCCGGATCATCCGGGCGGTAAAGAACCGTTTTGGTGCGGTCAATGAAATCGGTGTATTTGCGATGACCGGTGAGGGTCTAAAGGAAGTCGGCAATCCCTCCGCCATGTTTGTACGCCCACATGAACGCCAGGTTTCAGGTACGGTGATTCTTGCTGCCCGTGAAGGCACCCGGCCCCTGTTGGTGGAAGTACAGGCATTGCTGGATAAAAGCCCGCTGGCCAATCCACGACGGCTGAGTCTGGGTCTCGATGGCAGTCGTTTGGCTATGCTGTTGGCAGTATTGCATCGTCATGCCGGTTTGGCCGCTTTTGATTACGATGTATTCGTCAATGTTGTCGGCGGCGTCCGGATCACGGAACCGGCCAGCGATCTGGCTGTGATGGCTGCCATTACTTCCAGTTTTCATGACCGGGTAATTCCACAGGATACCGTGGTCTTCGGCGAGGTCGGATTGTCCGGTGAACTACGGCCGGTGCAGGCCGGCGTCGATCGCGTCCGTGAAGCGGCCAAACTCGGCCTCAAACGTGTCCTGCTACCAAAAGACAACCAATCACGCTTTCTACCCGACACCATCGAGGTAGTCCCGGTCCGCAGCGTCGCCGAGGCCATTGAACAGTTATATTGACTACTGGTGGTGACAACTGGTGGGGTCGGACCAATATAACATGTTGAATATAAATAAATAACACTTGAATTAACTACGATTTCGAGGCTTAAAAGTACGTTTTTGGCGTGCAAATGGGCGTTTTAAGTTGTTACAGGCGGTTCTAGTCTGAATTTTTGAAGTCATAGCGCATATGGCTTAATAGTTCCGTTCTTTTGATTAAGAGCGTCTCATGCCGCCCTGCGGTACCCAATCATAGAGTAACAAAATCAAACACTTATAACTTTGTTACTCAAGAGGCTATTTTTCACCCTAAAAAGGGACTTCTAAGCGCTTAAATTGCCCTAAAAAATAAGCATTAGTTATTAAAATCATTTGGTTGCGTTGGTCCGACCCCTGGTTATCTGGCTGATCAGCATGCCGGTGAGCATCAGACCGCAACCGAAGAGGGCGCGTGGTGACAGGGTTTCCTGAAGTAGCCACCAGCCGCCGAGAGCGGCAAAGACAGTTTCCAGACTCATGATTAGTGCGGCGTGAGCGGGGCGGGCAATACGTTGGGCTATGACCTGCAGCGTGAATCCAACACTGGTCGAGATCAGCCCGGTGTACAGGATCGCGGTCCGGGCACCAACAATTTGGGACCAGTGTATGGGCTCTGTCAATAGTGCCACAAAAAGACTTAACAGACCACAGACTGCAAACTGGACCACTGACAGTGCCACCGGTGATACCTGTGGTGAGAAGCGACCGATGACCAGCACATGGACTGCCCAGAACAAGGCTCCCGCCAGTTGCAGTAGATCACCGTTCGACAAATGTGTGCTTTCACTGAGACTCAACAAATACAGGCCAATGACCGCAAGTACGGCACCGATCCAGGTCTGAAGATAAGTGCGATGTCCAAGGCCCAAACCCAGAAGTGGGACCAGAATAATATACAAGCCGGTGATAAAACCGGCTTTGCCGGCAGTGGTGTATTGCAGACCGACCTGTTGCAGGGAGGCGGCTATAAAGAGGGCGGTACCGGCGATACTGCCATACAGAAGAATTCTGCTGAACGGTACAGCGCGGTATTGTGGTGTATTGAACCGTCGCCACCACAGCAGTGGTGACAGTGCTGCCGCGCCAAGTAGAAAACGGATGGCGCTGAAGGCGAAGGGACCGAGGTGTTCCATGCCCTGGCGCTGGAAAACGAAGGCAAAACCCCAGATGGCCGCTGACATCAACAGCAGAACATTGGCCTGGAATGATTTGGTAATGGGCATCATGGGTTAACAGCTCCGCTCAGGAGTTGAATGAGAATCGAACAAGAATGACAAGATCAGCAAAGAGGAGAATTATTTTTGCCACACCAGCAGACGATTATTGGTCGGCATGGGATAGTCCTGAAATTGTTGCAGGCCGCTCTGTTGCGCCAATCGCTGTATCGCCGGTAAATCGCGGATGCCACTTTGGGGGTCACGTTGTTTGAGCCAGACATCAAAGCTGGCGTTACCGGGACTGGTATAGCGCATGTGACCTTCTGTATCAGGGTAATTGAACGGTCCGTAGATACAAAGATAGCCATTATCGTGGAGGCAGGCGGCGGCTTTTGGGATCATTACCTGAACACTATCCCAGTCCATAATATGACAGCTGTTGGCGGTGAATATGCCATCAAAGTGTGTTTTCGGCCACTGTTCATCATTGACATCCAGCTGTAGCGGTGATGCCAGATTCTCGAGCTTCCATTGTCCGATCGCCCAGTTACGCCAGGCCTTGATACCTGGAATATTTTTGGCGCGATCGCTGGGTTGCCAGTGAATTTGTGGCAATTGATGACAGAAATGCACTGCATGCTGACCGCTGCCGCTGCCAATTTCAAGTACGCTGACGCGACTGGTAAAAAGCTTCCTGAGTACCTGCAGGATCGGATCTTTATTATTTTCACAAGCCTGGGAAAAGGGTTTGTCATGCATTTCGGTTCACTCTATAGTGGCTGTATCGGGTAGCTAAAAAAACGGCCACGAGAGGACAGATTGAAAGAACAATTTGATTGTACATTTTCGCATAGCATGGCCGACATTGCAGCCACAGACTGGGATTTGTTACCGGAACCCGGGCACGCAGATTATCCATTTACAAGCCACGCCTTTCTGGCTGCACTGGAAGACACAGGTTGCGTTTGTGAACAAAGCGGCTGGATACCGGAGCATTTACTGGTAAGGCAGAACGGTCGTACGGTCGCTACGATGCCGTTATATCGCAAGTACCATTCCTGGGGTGAATATGTGTTCGATCAGGCCTGGGCCCAAGCCTATTAGCAACACGGCAGAAGCTATTACCCGAAACTGGTCACGGCCATCCCATTCACCCCCTGCGCAGGACCCCGGTTGCTTTGCTCAACAGCATTATGGG
>CAZTLH010000047.1:0-10976 GCA_964614335.1 uncultured Gammaproteobacteria bacterium | reverse complement strand
CTCAAGCATGGAACTTAAACTTTTTCATAATAATCTCCTTTTTTGCCTGCTTATCTACCTTTTTCTCAGTGAGAGTATAAGAAGCATAAACAGAGCGTGAGAAGTAAAACACCCTTTCCCTCTATGGTCAATAGATAGATAGATCATTCACAGGTGGAGCGAGGGAACATGCGTATACCACCACCACGGAATCTTGCTCAATTCGGTCTTCACCACTGTCACTTTTTGCCCATCCCGGCCGTCAGACTAACCGAAACCCTGCCGCTTTCGTCTGGGTGACAGCAATCTGGGTTGGCCGAAGGAGTTTTGTGGCGTCAGCCGAACCAACTGGCAGCTGGGCACCGCGCAGATGATGGAAAAAAACCGCAACCCTGCGTAAAAACCGTGGACATTGCCGCCATGTGACATTATTCTTCACGAGCCTTGAAAACGGGCCCATGTCTCGCTTTGGGCAATTGGACTTACGTCATATCAAACAGATATTTGGCATAATAATCAATTTGTTATACCCCATGGCCTACGATATCGGGAGATTTCGATAAATACCCATCGACGAGAGAGAAGAATTTGATGCCAACCGGCGTTCGAATGCGAGCCAACTGACCGGAGCGGCCCTTGTCGTCGGTGGAGGGATCGCAGGCATGCAGGCCTCGCTGGATCTGGCCAATACCGGCTACAAAGACTTCATGGCCGAAAAAAACTCCTCCATCGGCGGCAACATGGTCCGCCTGGCCGACTCCGGCCAGCACCTGGATGTGGAGATCCTGACCAACACCGAAGTACAGGAAGTCAGGGGAGAGGTCGACAACTTTACGGCCACATTGCAGACCCGGCCGCGTTTAATCGACGCCGACAAATGCACGGCTTGCGGCAAGTGTGCCGAAATTTGTCCGGTCTCTGCCGACAACGCCTCTGACGGTTTGTTGGTCCAGCGAAAGGCGGCGTATATGCTCTACCCGCAAGCCACACCCAACGCTTTTGCCATCGACAAACGCGGTGTGCACCGTGTCGAAATGCCTGCCCTGCGGGCCAGCATGCCCAGGGATATATCGCATTAATCGCCCGGGGTCGTATCTGCAATGCACGTTGTGAACAGGCCTGCAGTCGCGGACAGGTCGATGAGGCCGTCAATATCCGCAGCCTGAAACACCGGTAGATTTCAAGAGAGTTGTCGCCTGGGATTAAAATTAAGCCGTCCTCTGTTTACTGCTTTCTGAATCGGATTTCTGTGGATTCAGATACACGACTTCAACCCGATCCCAGTTCCTGATTGCTCCACTCCACCGTTCGGGGTGGATCGCTTTTGCCTGTTGATAAACCTGCTTGCGTTTGGCCAAGATGGCTTCATCTTCTCCACGGTGCCGCTGGCTCGGTGTGACAAACTGAATGGCACTGTGCAGGTGTTCATTGTTGTACCAGTCCATAAATTCCTGCACCCAATGGCGAGCCTTGGCCAGATCTTTAGACCGCTTTCATCGTCGTAGTATGCTCATCTTGTACTGTAACTGTATCGAATTTCTAGCGGGCGCTGCTGTACGCAAACAGATGCTCCTGGATGCCATTTTTCAGTAACACCAGTTTATTGATGTTGAATCCCTGCAGCAAACCTTCCATGACCTTTGGCGGATAACGTACGCCTTCTCTTGCGACAGGTCCTGCGGTGTAACGAATAGTATTACTCGACCGCAGATCAATGATCGCTGGCTGATCAGGAATTTTTCCATGCTGTCCCATCAAGAAGTAAATCCAGGTCCCCTGATGGCTCATTTGGGTGAATTTTGCAGTCACCAAACGCAAATTGTCCGGTGTCAGATAATCAAGATAATCCCAGGCCAGAATCAGGTCATACTTGACCTTGCAATCGGGTAGCATATGCAGGAAGTCTGACTCCGAAAATATCGTCTGTGGCTTCCATTCCAGTCGGGAATAAAAACTATCCGCAAAATTATTGAAGTACAGTCTGATATGAAAACGACTGAAGAATGCAAACTTGTGCTCCATCGGCGGACCCAGATCAAGCACACGCATACCGGGCTGCTGTTGAAATCGTTCCTCGATAAGAGGAACAATTCCCGTTCCCAACTCTGCAGTTGTAATTTCCTCCAGATTGTCCTGACCGCTATGCCAAGTCGCGGTGTTGGTGGTGATGGCGTATTATCCAGTAGTCGTGTTGCCTACACGCTTGACCTCGGAGATCTTGTGTTTATCACCTGGAGCAGGTGCAACAGGTCTGTTGATCTTGGCACTATGATCCATTTCCATATCAATGGAGCCTTTGAATTTAGCCCCATCCTCCAACACAATTCGAGGCGCCTTGATATTGCCTTCCACGCACCCAGATCTGGAAATAACGATTCTTTCGCTTGCTGCCAATTCGCCAACAACACTACCTTCAACGGTAATACTCATGGCATTGACATTGGCATGCACAATGCCATCTGGGCCAACAACCAGATTATTTTTAGGAAGACTGAGTGTCCCTTCGACTTTGCCGAGCACAAGCAAATCCTCATTACCCGAGATCTCACCTTTCATATGGATCGATGCACCTACAGAGGCTGCTGCGGGTCGAGTCGTTACAGTTCGGCCGACTGCAGGTGCAGAAGGCATTCGAGATTTGTTATTCATAAAAGGGGCCTCCTTGGGCGTTTCAATTTCAGCAGTTTTTTTCCACATACTCATACTATCCCTCCGATACAATAAGTCCGTCACTCAATAATAACGTTATTTCACCTGTTATGCGGTCACTGGACGTGCCAAGTGGATATACGGCTGCCCCAGGCAGACGAACAACATCCGCTCATTGCATCCAGTCAAATCACACTTCCTCTACAACAGGAACCTGTCCTAGGAGGCTGTCCGAGAACAGAGAGCCTACTGCGGTAAAGCGGACTTTGGTCCATTTTTCCGATAATTTTCGTTAAATAGAACGACTATTCGCCTCAAATGATCGAAAAAATGGCCTCACCCGCTTTCCCTCGCTACGACTCCTGTTCTCGGACAGCCTCCTAGAATAGTAGTCTACTGCGGAACAGCAGACTTTGGCCAGCCCCCCATCTTCGTTAAATACGATCCGTATTCGCCTCAAACTCGCTTTCCCTCGTTACTGCCCCCCTATTCTCAGACAGCCTCCTGACGTGACATTATATCTTATTAGTTTATATTTTGATAATTTAGATAAGGTTAATATGGCTGTTCCTGACGGAATTTGATAGCGACGTTTTGTCGAATGCTTTCTAGCCAGTTGACTATTTGATGATCATCAAGTTAGAAACCAGTCAGCGAATTCTTGATAAGAAGAAGTTCCTGAAACTGATGCAGAAACTTCCGCAGACATTGTGGAGTTCCAGATCATGTGCTTGCTGAACAACCAAATATAGAGCTCCAGGTCTGGACAGACGTGATTAACTATTACAATTGCGTAATAATCACCAAAATCATCCACGTTCCTGCTGTCTTTTGCTTGACCTTGTTACACTATATCCGTAAAGTATCGCCCTCGCTGGAGGCGGTGTAACCGCTTCCGGATAACGGGGCCATAGCTCAGCTGGGAGAGCGCAACACTGGCAGTGTTGAGGTCGGCGGTTCGATCCCGCCTGGCTCCACCATATACCTAGTCCCCATCGTCTAGACGGCCTAGGACACTGGCCTTTCACGCCGGCAACAGGGGTTCGAATCCCCTTGGGGACGCCATATACCCGGGCGATTAGCTCAGCGGGAGAGCACTGCCTTCACACGGCAGGGGTCACTGGTTCAATCCCAGTATCGCCCACCATGTACCAATTTCATACAGTCCAATATAGACCTGCAAAAGTTAATTTTGCAGGTTTTTTTATTTCCCGTTGCTGATGCGGTCTATACTTGTCCCTACACATTTCGTCATTCTCAATTTATGGAGACTCGTTATTATGAAGAAATTTGTAATGGCTAACATTCTGGCAGTCGTGTTAACCAGTTGCGTTGTAGTACCACAACATGGACCGCGAGGCAGGGTCGCACGTGGACCGCGGGCTGCTGTACCGGCCGGTGTGGTCTATGTGGTCCCGAATTCGAAAATTCCAGGGCGTGGTTACGTCTGGAAATATCACCCAAGGCATGGTTGGGGCTGGCGTCACCCACGCAGAGGCTGGTATCTAGGTTGGTAATAAGAATCTGGATTCAGATCAACACCAGGAGGCTACCCGGTAATCAGGGGGAAATTTGGCCAAAGTCTGCTTTTGTGCAGTAGGCTCTCTATTCTCGGGCGGCCTCCTGGCATGGACTTCTGTGCAAAAGCGTCCACAATCCAATGGGTTGCTGCTTGAAAGCGGATAAGTTCACTGCTTCAAAACACAAAGAGTTACCAATGGCCTCCATGCGAAAGGAGCAATACCGATGTTCTCATTACGAAACCAGAGACGACATCTCTGCAATTACAGAGTCGGAACGTTACTATTGATGTGTGTCACCGTGATATCCGCAAATGTTGCATTCGGTTTTGACCTTGAGGCCCATCGGGGCGGACGCGGGCTAATGCCCGAAAACACCTTGCCTGCATTTTCCCGGGCCTTGCATATCGGTGTGGACACGCTAGAAATGGATGCGGCCATGACACGTGACGGAGTCGTGGTCATCAGTCATGACCCACGTCTTAATCCTGCCTTTACACGAGCCCCGGATGGTCTGTGGCTACCCCGCCCTACACCGCTGATTCGTGATCTTGGTGTCTCCGAATTATCCCGTTATGATGTTGGACGCCTGAACCCAGACAGTCGATATGGTCGCAAATTCCAGCATCAGCAGCCCATCGATGGCACGCAAATTCCACGCTTGTCTGATGTATTTGGCCTGGTCAAGAAATTCGGCAATAATCACGTACGTTTTAGTATCGAAATCAAAATCAACCCCAAAAGACCGTTAGAGACCTGGCCGGGAGAATCGCTGGCTGATGCAGTATTAAAGGAGATCAAAAAAGCCGGGATGTCGGATCGTGTCAGCTTGCAGTCTTTTGACTGGCACACACTGCAATACATTCAACAAATCGCCCCCAAAATACCCACTTCCTATTTAAGCGCCGAACAACCCTGGTTGGATAATATCGAACGTGACAAGGGAAAGTCATCACCCTGGACTGCTGGTCTGAATTTCATCGATTTCAACACCTCGTTACCAGATATGATTGCCAGGGCGGGTGGGGCCATCTGGTCCCCTTTCTACCAGGAAGTCGATGCATCGAATCTCGCCGAGGCACATGATCTCGGCCTCAAGGTTATCGTCTGGACGGTAAACGATAAAGGGCTGGCATCACAACTCATGGACATGGGTGTGGATGGAATTATTTCGGATTACCCGGACAAAATACGCCAACTGATGAAAGACCGTGGAATGGGTCTACCATGAGTTATTCATTTTATATCGGCAAAAATCTGGTTGCTGAAGGTTTGGCTTATCTCGCAGGCTATGGTGATGAACCTTCGAGTCACTGGCTGGAAATTATCCCTCATCAACAACACCCATCCGGTGAAAGCATTGAAGTCGGTGTCACCGCTTTGGACCTGACTGAGATATTGACTAAAAGTCTGGAAACGAAAACAAGAATTCTATACGGCATTCGTCCACAAACGAAACCAAAATCCCCGTCACAAATCTGGTAGCATCCCTTGGGAATGCTGCATTACAATGACTCTGTTAGCTGTGCGGATAAACTGCGATGCATTATTATCACGATAGTCAACAACGTCAGCAATAAATATTGAAAATTTTATAAAGATAATTTCCCCATGATCACCCGTACATACGTTACTTTCGTCTTCATTCTCTCATTAAGCTTCAGCCAGACCGTCTTTGCTGCAGGCGGCTATCATGTTGAGGCGCTATTGTTTTCACAGACCTTGAATGCCCAGGAAAATGGCAATGAAGTCTGGCCGGAGGAGAAAATTAACTTTTGGCAATCAGAACTCAACCCATTACGTCGTGAAATCAATAAATCGTCTACGATAACAAGCAAAGATCATGTACGCTTCCTGCGTGTGCCGACCACATCCCTGGTATCAGCGAGCACACTACTAACCCGTAACGCACACTATGGTGTGCTTAAATTTCTCGCCTGGGAATTACCCCCTCTAAAAAAAGCACAATCACCGGTCGTTCCATTATCCACACCGAACACATCGACCGGTCTTGATGCGGCCAATTCAGCGACCACTTTATCAATCACACCTGAAATTACTGGCGGTATCAAAACCTATACGTTGGGTAATTTCCTTTATCTGCAGATCAATCTCTGCAGGACTGTGCCCAATCCGGCATCTACAACTATCACGGCCACGACCCAGGCCACCGATTACAGCACTCCATCCTTAAATACTTCGCACAGAATTGCAAATGTACGCTTTTGCATTCAGGAGAAACGCCGCATCAAGCTCGGTCAACTGAACTATTTCGATCATCCTGGCATGGGGCTCCTTGTACGTGTAGACCGGGCAGAACAGTTTGTGCTGCCAGAAACTCCAAAACCTGCCGCCATCAATGCCTCAGGAGCGACCGGGCAGTGACATGATCGCCGCCGACAGCACTTCTTTAACCCGAATCACACAACGTTCCAGTACTTCATTTACCTCAGTGACATCAATGGGACCATCACCGCGACCGGCAGCAGGATTAACCACAGCACTCAAAGTCGCATAATCGACTCCAATTTCCCTGGCCAATGCCGCTTCCGGCATTCCGGTCATGCCGACGATATCCGCACCATCGCGCTCCAGACGATCGATTTCCGCCCGGGTTTCAAAACGCGGTCCCTGGGTTGCCGCATAGATTGCCCCGTCATGTACTCGAATACCGGCAACATTACCACCTTGCAGATAAGCCTGGCGTACCCGGTCACTATACGGTTCACTAAAATCAGTATGTACCGGAGGAGAGTCTGGACCAGAATCAAAAAAAGTGTGACAACGGTCACAGGTGTAATCAAGAATCTGGTCGGGTACTACCAGGCTCTCGGCGACAAGGTCAGGTCGAATGCCCCCGACGGCATTTACAGCAAAAATCGCGGTAACACCCATCTCATGCAAGGCCCAGATATTGGCGCGATAATTGATTTTGTGTGGTGCAATGGTATGCCCGTAGCCATGCCGGGGCAGGAACAGGATCTCTTGTCCAGCCAGCAATCCACGCAGCAAAGCCGTTGAAGGATCACCAAAAGGGGTGCGCACCACCTCTCGACCCAATACCTCCAGATCAGGCAATTTATACAGGCCACTGCCACCAATTACTGCAATTTCAGCCATGTTTTGTCATCCTGTCATCGGGGTTCAAGTCCAGTTGCGCTGGATCCATTTCAAAAACCAGTTGGTCAAGTAATTCAGTTAAATGTTGTGATTCGTCATCACCGGCTTTGATCACCAGTTCCAACTGATGGAGTCGAGATGGATTATTGAGTGGTTGGGAACGCGCTCGATAAATTTTCTCATTTTCGGTCTTGTCCAGAAATTCATTATCTTGAAACAAGGTTTCGGTCATTTTCTCGCCTTCCCTTAATCCGGTAAATACGATCGGAATATCCTTGTCTGGTACCTTTCCGGACAGACGAATCATCTGTCTTGCAAGAAAATGCACATTGACCGGTGAACCCATTTCCAGCACAAAGACTTCGCCACCATCACCCATGGTACTGACTTGCAGGATCAGCTGGCAGGCCTCGCGGATGGTCATAAAATAACGCTCGACATCCGGATGAGTCACCGTGACCGGACCACCCTGTTTAATCTGACGGGCAAACAGCGGTACAACACTCCCGGCCGAACCCAGGACATTTCCAAAGCGAACGGTAATGAATCGGGTAGTAGAAAACTGTGGCGAATTCTTTTGATGCGCCTCATTCTGCTGTTGCGTCAACAATTGCAGATACAATTCAGCAGCCCGTTTGGTCTTGCCCATAACACTGGATGGTTGTACAGCCTTGTCGGTCGATATCAGGATAAATGTTTCGGCACCCTCTGCAGTTGCCAGATCAGCCACCACCCGGGTACCCAGAATATTATTTCGCACGGCCTGGCGAACCTGGTGCTCAAGTAATGGTACATGTTTATAGGCGGCGGCATGAAAAACCACCTGTGGTCGGTACTTGCGAAAAAGATCTTGCATCACGATACTGTCATTGATATCAGCCAAATGCACATGACAGTGTATTGCAGACCCACTGTTCCTGAGCTCGTACTCAATACGATAGAGGTTATATTCACTGTGGTCGACAATCACCAGTTCTGCCGGTTCGAGTCTGGCCAGCTGGCGGCAAAGTTCACTGCCGATTGAACCCCCTCCACCGGTCACTAAAACCCGTTTTTTCGCCAATCCTGCACAAATCGAAGACCAGTCCAGCTGCACTTGCTCACGACCCAGTAAATCCTCTATCCTGACATCACGTACATCACTGGTCGTTGCCTGGCCACTGACAATTTCCTGTAATAACGGCAAGGTCCGAAAAACCACGTCACAACGATTGCATATACCCACGATCCGTTGCATTTCGGAAGACGTTGCGCTGGGCATGGCGATCATGACCAGATCAATTTCCCACCTGGTCGTCAATTCAGCAATCATCGAGGCACCACCCATTACCCGAATGCAGTGAATTTCCTTGCCCAGCTTATGTGGATCATCATCGATAAATGCCATGGGCTCATATTGTCGCGGTGAGGCCCGCAACATATCTCTGACCAGCATTTCACCAGCCTGCCCGGCTCCGACAATCAAGACCTTTTTCTGTTCACGGCTGGCGATATGATGATCCTTGATTAAACGATACAGAACCCGCGGCAAACCCAGCAACAGACCCAGAAAAATACCGTGCAAAACCAGGATAGAACGTGGTATGTATTGCAGACGATAACCGAACAGCAGGATCAGTGAAACCAGTGTCGTTCCAACCAGCACCGATTGCAGTAAACGCACCAGATCGGCTAGTGAAATGAAACGCCAAAGTCCACGGTGAACACCAAAAGACATCAATGTGATGACATGGACACCGATCACCAGGGGTAATAGCGCCACAGCCTGATGCAAAAAGATCTCGGGAATAGGATGCAGGTTGGATCGAAACCAATAGGCAATAAACCAGGCGGCAGCGACCATAATGCCATCGTGCGCCAACACATACCAGCGTCGATACAAACCGGACCAAAAGTCTCTGATGACTGATTTAATCGATTTTATGTCAAGTGATGTACGCATGAATACCGTCGGTGTTATTCCTTTCATGAGCAGCTCACAGATACCCGAAATAAACCAGGAATCCTGATCAGCCAATTGTGCCGTCCTGCAGAAGGATGGATTGTACCGCATTCGATTGTTACAGAAGCACAAACATCCCGCATAACCAGGAGCTCCCGCTAACCCAGGATTGGCTGCCATTCATCCATGTAGCCACAGCTGTCTTTTTTGTATCCTAGCTGCCATTCCCGCGAAGGCGGGAATCCAGAATAAGCAACTCAGCATAACCATCTCAATAGTTTCCGTAGCAGCTGAAACGGACTAATACTGCGAGTCTGTTCTAGAAGCCTGTCCGAGAATAGCGAGCCACCTGTGGTGAATCAAAAATGGTCCGTGTTAGAAGAAATGGCGGCTCGTGGTACAATTGATTTTATTCCGTATACCCGGGAGAATTAACTGTTTCGGAAGTGCACACTATGCATAAAACGATTATTCATCTTCTAATGCTGATCCTGGCATTCATTGTACTGCCGGTACAAGCAGTACAAAGCATTAAAATCGGTGCTATTTTTGCTAAATCCGGTTCTGCCGCTATATCGAACCAGGACCATCTGAATGGTCTTCGCTTTGCCGTAAAGGAAATCAATACAAATGGAGGGGTGCTGGGTCGTCCCATAAAATTAATGGAATACGATAATCACAGCACACAGATTGGTGCCAAAATGGTGGCCCAAAAAGCGGTGAATGATGGGGTGGTCGCTGTTATCGGTAACTCATGGTCATCTCACTCGCTGGCAGCTGGCCCGGTGCTACAAGCGGCCGGGATCGTGATGATCTCTCCTGACTCAACTCAGGTCGATGTCACCGCAATCGGGCCTTACATCTTTCGCAGCTGTTTCACCGATCCCTTTCAAGGGATGGTACTGGCGCGTTTTGCTGTAGTGGGCTTGCACGCGAAAAGTGTCGCAATTATGGCTGATGTCAAGAGTGCTTACTCCATGGGTTTGGCCAACTATTTCAAAAAGAACTTTATACAGATGGGTGGAAAAATAGTCACTGAACAACAATACACCCATGACCAGCGTGATTTTTCGACTCAGCTGGAGGCTATAAAATCCCTTCATCCCGATGTGATCTTTGCTCCCGGCCATGATGAGACGGTTTTTGTTGCCAGGCAGGCTCAGAAGCTAGGTATTGAGGCGATCTTTCTTTCCGGAGATGGTATGGATTATTCATCTGCACAGAAAAAAGGTCTGGCGATGATCAGAAAAGGGTTCTTTACCACGCATTGGAACAGAAATAATCCCGGTAAGGCGTCACGACGTTTTGTCTCTGCTATCAAGAGGGAGGGGAACATAAAGCTGTCATCATCTGTGGCCCTTACCTACGACTCAGTCTATCTGATAAAAAATGCCATTGAACGGGCAGGATCCATTAATCCAAAAGCCATTCGAGATGCTCTGGCACAGACTCATGACTACAAAGGCGTAACCGGTACATTTAACTTCAACGCCCAGGGAGATCCGATAAAAAGTGCTGTGTTGATGGAGATCAAGGATGGAAAACTGCTGTTTCGTAAGGTGTTGCAGCCATAATTTTGATTTTCTTGAACCACAGGTAAGATTATTGGTGACAAGACGGTGACAAGACATTGGAAGATAAAGCTCAGGGTGGCTGAGTGATCATCCTAGGAGGCTGTCCGAGAATAGGGAACCTGCTGCGGAGAAGCCCTTTTGGCCCATTTTTCCGCTCATTTTCGTTAAATAGAACGACTATTCGCCTCAAAT
>CAZTLH010000046.1:0-11064 GCA_964614335.1 uncultured Gammaproteobacteria bacterium | reverse complement strand
CTTTCTCAGGGTGGCAAAAGAATGTCCACCGACCCCTGATCAAGGCGGGTCTGATCCCATCAGCGCAATCTGGAAAGTCCAGTAATTGTGCCGTTTGATCGTCACTTTCCACAGACTTTACACACGAGACATATACAGGAGGCTGTCAGGGCATAGGAGCCTGCTGCACAAAAGCAGATTTTGACCAGCTCTCTGACAACTTATGCTACTGAACACCAGGATTTTATCCAAAGTGGGAATTTCATATTTTATAGTAATGAGCATTTAAATATTCTATACTTTCATCCATATTCAACACTGATCGCTTCTTGTATCATCAAAACCCGATGGTCCGGCAAATAATCTGGAGTGGCTAATGCTTACCCTACCAGGAAAAATGATAAATCTTGTCGCAACCCGGCTTGTTGTAACCGTACTCATTCTTTTCTCCATCTCTACGCCTCTGTATGCGCAGCAATCATTGATGTACTTCATTCTGGATGGGTCGGGTTCCATGTGGGGGCGAATCGATGGCAAGATGAAAATTCAGATTGCAAAGGAAGTGATGACTGAATTGATTCTGGGGATGCCTGATCATTTTCCTGCTGCGCTGATGTCATATGGACTGCGCAAGAAAGCAGATTGCAGTGACATCCAGGAATTGATTCCTATAGGAGCACTCGATAAAACGAATACCATCCATATAATAAAAAACATTACACCAAAAGGGAAAACACCGATATCAGATAGCCTGATACAGGCGGCCACAGAGGTCAAAAATAGCCCATACAAAACATCAATTGTACTAATCAGCGATGGCATTGAAACCTGACACAAAGATCCATGCGCGGTAACACGCAAGTTGATCGAGTCCGGAATACAATTCACCCCGTATGTGGTAGGTTTCAACATCAAAGGCGATGCCGGCAAGCAACAATTGAAATGTATCGCAAAGGCTGGTGGAGGTCAGTATTTCTCCGCGGAAAATGCCAATGAATTATTGAATACCCTGACAAATATCAAGAAAAGTGTCATCGAAAACAAACCCATCAAAACGGTGCTGATTAAAACAGCAAAAACTGTAGCCACAGTGGTAAAAAAGCAGGCAGTCGCCAATTCATCTTCGTCCATACATATTAAGGCCAATGGTCCAGGCAAAATTAGGCTGGTCCATGACAAATGGCTAAAGGCCCCTTACTACTGGAAACTTCTGGATCCGGAAACCGGTAACGAGAAGGCGCGCTTCAGTGGTGATTCTCTGAACGACCAATCGATGAAACCCGGTGAATATCAAGTTAATTAGAGACATCTGGAACATGGCTCTCAAGCGATCACACTCAGTGAAGTCATTACTGTTGAATCCCGAAAAACGACAGATCTGATACTGAAAACAGGGGTTGAACTGAAGTTGCTGGATTGGGTGAATGCTCCATATTACTGGGGTCTCAAAGATCCGCAAACCCATCAAGTTGTTGGAAAATTCAGTGTACTTGAGCCAGTGTTGGTGCCAACAGGAGATTTCGAGCTAGTGTGGCGTCAAGTAGAACATGGCGCCAAAGAAACTTTATTAGGTACTATCTCCATCAAACCAGACCAATTGAATGTTATCAGACTGATGACGTCATTCCACCCGGTACCAGCGCCATGGGTGCCAAAAAAAGTCCTGTACTGGGGATTGAAAAAACCGGACTCTAAAACAATGATCGCCAGGTTTGGCAATAATTTTGAACCACAACTGGTAGCCCCTGGTAACTATACACTGGTCTATCGCAGTGAGGAGCACGACAGCTCTGAGTCGATACTTGGCCAGGTTAGTATCAAGAAAGATCAACTGAATGAGTTTTCAATGAACACTGGTGTGAAGCTAAACCCACAAAAAGGAATGGATAATCCCTATCGAATCGAATATATTTCGCTGGATGAAAACAATAAGCCCGTGCGAAAAATCCGGCAGTGGGGGAATTTCAAGCCGATGGCGTTGACGCCTGGGCGCTACAAAATTACCTACTGGCAAAAAGAACATGGAAGCAGTCCGTTTACCCTGGTTGAATCGTTCGATCTGCCACAAGGTGCATTGGTGGAGATCGACCTATAACATAATAAAAAAATCGACGAGGCAGATTGTAAATAACCTCATTTGTGATCGTGTGTGTTGCTTATGGTGCCACCGATACGGCATTACTTTGGGGTTAAAGTACCTGAGTGAATATCCTGATCCACCTTTCGTATGATGTCATTCGTCACCCCCGACATTCGATCATTTTTTCCAGAGTATGGATGAAACAACAGGGCAACTTCACCACTTGTATTGCCGCCAGTGCCCGAAACGTGGCCACGAAAATAGATTGCTGTACCTTGTTTTATCCGGCTGTCAGATACAAACATGGCACTGAATCCTCCTGTTGCCGTGTGTGTTGCATACATCGATGGCAAATAAAACTGCATCCAGCTTCCGGCCCCTATATCACCACCACTTTTTAGTGTCCAATGCGTAATATCGTAAGGCTCGAGCATTAAATAAATGCCTTTCTCTTCCGAACTATGATAACCGAGGGCGAGAATCTCGATGGAGTCTCGTTCTGTCACAATTGTGCCCTGATCACTGCCAGCGCATCTCGGGCCCGTGTTGTGAAATAAAACGGCCTCGGTGCCCCCTTTTCGCGATGCTTGGGTCAGATGTCCAAAGATCAGCCCCTGTGACTGCCAAAGTTCCAGATCTGGGGCCAGGTTAGTCTGGTCTTTCCAGCAATGACTCACCTCCTCGGTCTCCCATATTCCAAAGACGCTCAGAGTTCCCCAAAATGTGGCTGATTTGTCGACCTTCAAATCAAGCTGTGCCAATGTATCCGCAACCTCATTGCCAGGTAAAACGTGAACAAGTGAATCATTGTTACGCGGTGAGGCCGGTTGATGTTGTTCGATAATCCGATACAGTAGGGGTTGTTCATGCGCTACTAAAGCCCAACATCCCAATCCTGGGTGGCATTCCTTGCCCTCTGGGCACGGGCCTTGATTCACGTCCTTACGATACGATATTTTAAACCAGTCTATCACTGGCCACCTGGGTACGTAAATGCAGTCCGCAGGGTGAAAAGAAATTCCACCAACCCCCGATCAAGGCAGATCTGATACAATCAACACGATCCGGCAAGTCCAGTAACTGTGCCGTTTGATCGTCACTTTCCACTGACTTTTAAAACAAGATGCCTCCAAGAGGCTGCTTGGGGATAGGAGCCCTAGATACCCCGCTGATTCTCGTTAATTGCATTTCTTATTCTCCTCAAATTTGCTTGCCCTCGTTACGACCGCCATGGATGGCGGAAGTGCCGGTTTTGCAGGAGCAACAAACCGGTCTGCTACTATTCCCGGATTTGCTCCTGGCCACTGGCTCAAACCAGTGACTTCAGTCGGCCTGATGCTCAGTCTACCTTGAGGCCGACAACGATTTCATTACTGCAACGGCGACCAGTCGCCAAACTAATGCAAAATCATTAACTGATGACTTGTTAGAGTGACTGACGTTAATCACACCCGGTCGACAGTCAATAAAACCTCAGCCCCTAACCAGCAAACAGGGAATTCCGATGTCACAATTAACCGCGTCCGATCGTCTGGCCCGTCGCAATGTCATGGTTCTGGTATTTGCACAGGCGATACCTGGCGCCCAGTTACCAATGATATTTATCATGGGCGGACTCGCCGGCCAGATGCTGGCAAGCAACAAGTGTCTGGCGACCCTGCCAATTTCACTGGTGGCGCTCGGCTCGGCGTTGGCGGCACCGCTATTGAGTCAGATGATGCAGAATCGCGGACGCCGATACGGTCTTGCCCTTGGCGCGCTGGGTGGCGGATCCGGTGCATTATTGAGTGCCGTGGCCCTGTATTACCAATCATTTCCGCTTTTTCTGCTGGGCTCGTTATTGACCGGAATGTATATGTCGGCACAGGGCTTCTATCGGTTTGCCGCTGCGGATACTGCCAGTGAAAGCTTTCGACCCAAAGCCATCTCCTATGTCATGGCGGGTGGCCTGCTGTCGGCAGTGCTAGGTCCGCTGTTATTCAAAATAAGCAACAATGCCTTTACAACTCCCTTTATTGGAGCCTATATGGTCATCATTGCGCTGAATATTGTGGGATTTTTTATTTTTTCAGGTCTCAGGATTCCCGTACCCGTTGTCAGCCAAAGCAGCGAAGACAGCGGTCGCAGTCGACGCCAGTTGCTGACAACTCCACGCATCCTGGTAGCCATGATCTGCGCCATGGTAGCCTATTCGTTGATGAATCTGGCCATGACCTCAGTACCCCTGGCCGTGGTTGGCAGTGGTTTCAAACCGGGAGTCGTAGCAGATGTCGTCATGACACATGTGTTGGCAACCTTTGTTCCAGCATTTTTTACAGGTCATTTGATTGCCCGTTTTGGTGCAGAAAAGATCATTGCCATTGGTCTGTTGATACTCGCCAGTGCAGGTTTGGTGGCATTGGCCGGTGTTGAACTGGGCAACTTTTTTGTGGCCCTGATTTTACTCGGTCTGGGTTGGAATTTTGGTTATATCGGCTCTACCGCGATGCTCACGGCCGCGCACAGCTTTCAGGAACAAGGTCGCGTGCAAGGCATGAATGAAATGATTGTATATGGCGTTGTAACCCTGGCCTCATTGAGCTCGGGCGGCTTGATGAATTGTTCCGGGAGTACGGCCACTGACGGCTGGCAGGCCGTACATTATGTTATGGTTCCATTACTGGTGCTGGCTGGTGTCGCACTGATCTGGGTACTAAGATCCGAAGGTCACTTTAGGCGGACTGCATAAATTCATATCGTTGTCGTTTAAACCCCAAGGCCGGGAGTCATTGGCCTGAAGAAGCTGTTTTCAGTCATTGCTGAATTTCAGATTTTTCGAAATACAAAATACAGACCCAGAAATATCAACGGAATACTAAGCACCTGCCCCATCGACATCCAACTGAATGCCACAAAACCGAGAAATGAATCCGGCTGACGGGCAAATTCAACCAGAAACCGGAACAGACCGTAACCCAGCAAAAACAGCCCCATCACCTTTCCACGTGGTCTTGGTTTCAGGGCATACAACCAGACCACCACGAATAGCAGCAAGCCTTCGAGCAAGGCTTCATAGATTTGTGACGGGTGTCTGGGCTGTGGCCCGGCCAGTGGAAAAACCATGCCCCAGGGCAGGTCTGTAACCCGACCCCACAATTCCTGGTTGATAAAATTCCCGATGCGGCCAAATCCAAGGCCTGGAGCGACCAGCGGGGTTACAAAATCCCCGACATCGAGCAAGCTACGATTGGTTTTTCTGGCATACAACCACACGGCCACAGAGACACCGATCAAGCCGCCGTGAAAAGACATGCCGCCCTTCCACACGGCCAGAATACCCAATGGATTCGACAGATATTGCCCTGGTTGATAAAACAGGACATAACCAATCCGGCCACCGAGTATAACGCCCAAAGCGGCATAAAATACCAGGTCCCCGACTTCCTCAACTGTCCAGCCGCTATCTGGGCGTCGAGCCAGCCGGGTGGCCAGCCACCATGCCGTTGCAAAAGCCAGTAAATACATCAGCCCATACCAATGGACCTGCAAGGGTCCCAGATGAAGGGCAATGGGATCAAACTGTGGGTATTGCAGCATTAGGTATTTTCTCTATTTTTCAAGCCCAGTGTAACACAGGGACACTGGCTAACGGGAACACCTGGCACCGGTGTCCCCGTCACAAGGTTCGGGATATTAGCCAACGACTGCCGAGTAACCCGCGTCAGCAACAGCCTGCAGCAAAGCCGCTGCATCTGCGCTGCCCTGTACTGTGGCCTGACCCGGCTCCAGTGTCACCGTCGCTTGTTCAACACCAGCGACCGCCTGCAAGGCTTCCTGGGTATGTTTGACACAGTGACCACAGGTCATACCGGTGATATTCAGGGTAATGGTATTGCTCATGATATTCTCCTTTAAGAATTAGGTTGATGAGGGGTAGGTGAAAAGAATCGTAAGCGGTTGGCATTGGTCACCACAGTAACGGACGACAGTGCCATTGCCGCACTGGCAAACATCGGTTGCAGCAACCAGCCGGTCAGCGGAAAGAAAAGACCCGCTGCAAGTGGTATCCCGATCACATTGTAGATAAAGGCGCCAAACAGATTCTGTTTGATATTGCGCAAGGTGGCGCTGGAAATGGCGATGGCTGTGCTGACATTGAGCAGGGAATCGCCCGCCAGTGTAATATCGGCATTGTTGATCGCGACATCGGTTCCACTGCCAATGGCAAAACCGGTATTGGCCTGGGCCAGCGCCGGCGCATCATTGACGCCATCACCGACCATGCCCACTTTGTGCCCCTGATCCTGCAGGGCACGAATCACCTCCAGCTTGTCTTCGGGCATGACTTCACTATGGACTTCATCAATACCCAGCTGGTTCGCGACCGCTTGGGCAGTCAGCTTGTTATCGCCTGTGCACATCACTACAGAGACCCCCAATCGGTGCAGGGCCTGGATAGCTTCGGCAGTATCATGGCGTACCGGGTCTTTCAGAATCAACAGACCCAGCATGCGATCACTGGTAGCCAGCCAGATCGGTGTAGCACCCTCAGCCGCCTGTTGTTCGGCAACCGTCACCATCGATTCGTCTATATCGATACCCTGCTGCTGGATAAATTTCCGGTTACCCAGATAATAGACCCCACCATCAATACTGCCCTCGATACCCTTGCCAGTCACGGCGGTAAATTGTTGCACCGTCTGCAATACCAGCTGACGCTCATCAGCCGCTGCAAGAATGGCGGTAGCCAGTGGATGCTCTGAGTCCTTTTCCAGACTGGCCGCCAACTGCAATAACTCTGACTCACTGGTATTGTCTGCACAAACCAGTTGACTGACCGCCGGTTTGCCCATGGTCAGGGTTCCAGTCTTGTCCACCACCAGATGACTGACACTGCTGGCCGTCTGCAAGGCCTCACTATTACGGATCAGAATATTGAGTTGGGCGGCTCGCCCTGTCCCGACCATGGTCGCTATCGGCGTTGCCAGACCCAATGCACAGGGGCAGGCAATCACCAGCACGGCGATGGCCGTCGTCAGGGCATAAGCCAACACCGGTTCCGGCCCAAAGAAATACCAGAGAATAAATGATAATATCGAGATACAAACAACAATCGGTACGAATACTGCTGCGACCCGGTCGACCAATCGTCCGATGGGTGGCTTGCTCAACTGGGCTTTTTTGACCATGGCAATAATGTGTGCCAAAGTGGTCTCTTCCCCAAGTCGATCCACAGTAAATACCAGCGTGCCGGTACCATTCACCGTCCCGCCCGTGACCGCATCATCGCGGCCCTTTTCCACCGGCACCGGCTCACCGGTCAGCATGGATTCATCGACACTGGATTGACCATCTGCCACCGTACCATCGATCGCGATGACCGCTCCCGGTTTTACCCGCACCCGGTCACCTACGCGTAACAACGAAACCGGAATCTCCACCTCACCACCATCGCGTACCACAATCGCAGTTTTCGGCGCCAGTTGTACCAGCGCACCAATGGCTTCACTGGTAATCCGCTTGGCCCGGGTTTCCAGCGCATGACCCAATTGCAGAAATGACAGTATCACAATGGCTGCATCATAATAAAAATTCTTTCCGCCACCGGGAATAAAATCCGGATTGATGACCAGGATGGTCGAAGAGATCCAGGCTGCCGAAGTTCCCAGGGCAACCAGGGTATCCATATTGGCAGAAAAGTGTTTGGCCTGCTTGATCGCGGTACGATAATAGGTACGACCGCTATACCACATCACAAACAATGACAGCAGTGCAATCAAACCCCAGAAAGTTTGCCCGTTCAGTATCGGGCCGACGTGCTCAGCAGAAAGCTCCGGCAGTATTCCTGAATATTCACTCACAATCAGCGTAAAACCGACCACTCCGGCAACCAGGGCCTTACGCCAGGATTTGCGTATCTCCCTTCGTGCATTGGCCGCCTGCTCCGCATTCGGATCAATATACAGTTCTTCAATCTCGACCACATAACCAGACTTTCGCAAGCGCAACAACAGGTCGGCAGCATGTTCAGTAGTCGTGACATCTACCCGGGGCCAGCGCACTTCCATCTGCACTGCCGGGCTCCCAGACTGCGGAAATTGCAGCGCTTGCTGCAATACGTCAACAGCGGGCATCGTTCCTTCATCAGCAAAAACCAAAGTAAAGCCTTCAGAATTTCGCAGTTCGGTGAAACTGGCAGCATAGCCCTGATCAATCACAGCAGCAACCACCTGCTGTGGATCGCCACCTGTGACCAGGGCCATTTTATCCACCAGATCGACACTGGCCTGCCGCACTCCGGTCACTGAAAGTATGGCTTTTTCGACCCGGCTGACACAACTAGAACAGGTCATATCCGCCACGGTGATTTCATAGCTGTCCATCACCGGAGAGACTCTTTTGACTGGCAATCGCGCCTCGTAACCCTGGTCTATTATGGCCGCCACAACTTGTTCCGGATTTCCACCGATTACCTGGGCATTTTTTTCAATCAGGTTGACACTCGATTCGGTGACATCGGCGACAGATGCAATCGCCTTTTCAACCCTCGAGACACAACTCGAACAAGTCATGTCGGCGATTTCAACAATATAAGGTGCTTCTTCTACAATTACAGAAGCTGTAGATGATTGACTGGACATTTTGATTTGCTCCTGGTTGACGTGGCTACCACGCCTAACCACTACATGTGAGAATAAGATTTACAATCAATCCTGTTGCAATTTCTGGATCATTGGCAGGAGTTTTTCTTTCCAGACGGTCGGATTGATGGCACCGATACGCTTGTAGGCGATGTGTCCGGTTTTATCGATAATAAAGGTTTCCGGAACCCCATACACTCCCCAGTCTATCGCCACCTTGCCGTCGATATCTGCCCCGGTCCGGGTATAGGGATCTCCCAGGGTATCCAGCCAGTTCGCGGCATCATCCGGTTTGTCCTTGTAATTGAGTCCATGAATGGGAACAATTTTTTCACGCGCGATCTGCAGCAATACCGGATGTTCCTCACGACAAGCAGTACACCAGGAAGCAAATACATTGACCATGGAAACCTCACCCACCAGATCCTTTGAAGCGAGGCTGAGGGTACGGCCTTTGACGGCTGGCAGGGAGAACTGCGGTACCGACTTGTTGATCAATGGCGATGGAACCAGCCTGGGGTCCATGGTCAGACCGATACCCAGAAAGATGGCGATGACCACAAAGATGATCAGTGGCATCAAGGTCACCAGTCTGCGCTTGTTGCCAGACGGGGTCAGCGGCATTTCATTATTCGACACCGTTGCCTCGTTGCTATTCAATTCTGTCATTTATTACTACCTGTTCCGTTTGCGATAATTCTGATCACCACGTGACCCATCAGTGCAGATTTTACCTTGCCAGTGGGTCTGGGAACAGATCATAGCACCTGTGAGTTACACATAGGTCAAGTGGTCATGAGGAATATTTGTACGTTTTGTAATAAACAGGGATACCGCTATAATCTGTGGTCACCAATACCAACTCCGCTTTCAGATCCCGCCCAATGATGACATTTTATGAAGCCGCGATCAATATTGTCTAAATCTTCGACATTGCATATTTCAGGTGCCGGCCCGGCAGGTCTGACGGCGGCCATCACCTGTGCACAAGCGGGTTACAAAACCATCGTCCATGAACAAAAGAAGTCGGTGGGGGCTCGTTTTCATGGTGATTTTCAGGGACTCGAAAACTGGACCAGTCCAGAGGATATCTTCGAGAATTTCGCGAGTATGGGAATCAAACCAAATTTTCCTCGCACGGAATTCAATCATTTCATGATTTTTGATCCAAATGGCGATGCGTATCCGGTACATTCAGAACAACCACTCTTTTACCTTGTCCGGCGGGGAATTGGTGAAAATACTCTCGATACCGTTTTATTCCATCAGGCCAGGGAGCTAGGGGTAGAGATCCAGTTTGGCGATAAAGTCCGCCAATTACCTGAAGGGGGAATATGCGCCGAAGGGCCCAGGATTGGCGATATCATTGCAGCCGGTTACCAGTTTGAAACAGACTTGCCTGATGCGGTCTATGCCGTCCTTTCGGACAAGATGGCACCCAAGGGCTACGGCTATCTGCTCATTCACCAGGGCCGGGCCACGTTGGCAAGTTGTTTGTTTGCGGATTTTCATAATGAGCGGGAATACCTGGACAATACGGCTGACTTCTTTCAGCAGAAACTGCAGTTTTCCATGCATAATCCGAAGCGGTTCGGAGGCCTGGGGAATGTCAGCTACCCTACGTCAGCCCGCAAGGGAAATATCCTCTATATCGGTGAAGCCGCCGGTTTCCAGGACGCCTTATGGGGCTTTGGTATACGGTATGCCATGACCTCTGGCCAACTTGCGGCACAAGCCTGGTTAATGGGTAAACCAGAAGATTATGATCGTTTATGGCAGCAGGCGCTGGGTGCACAAATGCGGGCCGGTCTGGTCAACCGATGGATGTATTCGAAGCTGGGGAATAAAGGCTATACCCGTTTCCTCAAACGCATGACCAGTCACAATGATGTTCGGGCCTGGCTATGCAAACATTACCATGAGCAATGGTATACAAAACTTCTTTTCCCGTGGGTGAATCATTCCCTACCCAGCAAAAGAAAGGAATACCGTTGTGCCGACCCGGATTGTTCTTGCACCTGGTGTCATTGCAAACGGCATCATCATGACACATTTGGCACTGTGTAAAATTCAGGAACCTGCATCCGAAGAATACAAAATCTACCAGGATCTCGGGATCATGAAGCCCCGGAGTGGAATTAGTCGTTGATTATAAATTGGCTCTGGGCACTCATCCAGACATAAATGATGACAAAGAGTGTCTGAAACTTGCCCAGATACAGTTTGCCATAATTAGAGTGGTTATTGACAAACTCGTGTTACATACATCCCTTTAAATAGCGCTCAATTCCAGTCTTTTCTGGTCGAGGCTAACCGGAAACAGGCTCTTTCCACTTACCGGAAGCCATCCAGGAGCACCATTTGATAGAGGACTATGCCTATGGC
>CAZTLH010000045.1:0-11093 GCA_964614335.1 uncultured Gammaproteobacteria bacterium | reverse complement strand
ATTGATTTATTGATGTATCGCGATTCAATGCAATCGATTCTGGTGGAGCACTTTTATCCACAGTAAGACTTTTCAGACTTAATCCGTTGTTCCCCAGTGATTGTTGTAACTGGGATTGCAAACTTCCCAACCACTCGGCCAGCTGCGGATTTTCGGTTTGTAATTTCAGATCAACTCCACCATTACCGTCAATTTTAAGGTCGACACCAATGGGGCCGTATTGCTGGTTATCCACCGTTAAGGCTACGTCTGTAATGCCTTGTTTGGCCAGATGATCAATTCGATTGGCGAATTTGTCCGCAACAAGTTGTGGCTGAGAGGTGGATTGTGCCTGCAGTGCAGCTAGCAGTGGAGAAGTAGAAGTATCGGCTAAAGCTGTTCTAGACGTACTCGAAGACGGATTAGTAGTGCCTGCAGAATTGGTCTTGTCGGCGGTCGTTTCCGGGTTTATGGAACGCAGAATATCACCGATCGTGGCGTTGCCATAAGACGAAGGCAATCCTCCTGTCATACTGCTTTGTAATGACAGATAAGCACTTGACATGCTGGTCATGGGTAGCAACATCATGCCATGCATAGAAGGCGAAGTATTGCCCATCATCATTGGGGAGGCAAAACCGGATCCAAACATTCCGTTCCCATTCATTGGGTAGCCTAGCATTTGCTGACGATAAAGTGCAAGGAAGGCCCCGTTTTGAGGGGAATTCTGGAATGTTTGTGTTGCGTTCGAAAGAATATTCGAGCTATTGTCCAGTAAA
Source organism: uncultured Gammaproteobacteria bacterium (assembly GCA_964614335.1). GTDB lineage: Bacteria > Pseudomonadota > Gammaproteobacteria > Arenicellales > DRJH01 > DRJH01. Next base: position 10,335 of record CAZTLH010000045.1, on the reverse strand, counting down.
ACGGGTGCGAGGGTATTCATTGATGGCCTCCATCAGCAGTGGGTAGACAAATACACTGTGTATGAAGCAAAACACATGCCATGTTCACTTAGAACGTCCGAACGACTCGCTTTTCCTTGTTACGACCGCCATGGATGGCGGAAGTGCCGGTTTTGCAGGAGCAAATCGGTCGTTTCCTGTTTTCGGACAGGCTCTCAGGCGGTTTTGATGGGGATGCCTGCAATCTTTTGCTGCCAATATTCGGGGCCACTTTGATGTATTGAGTTGCCTTCGTGATCTACTGCGACGGTTACCGGCATGTTTTCTACCGTAAAGGCATAAATCGCCTCCATCCCCAGATCGGCAAATGCCACCACACGCGATTTTTTGATGGCACGTGAGACCAGATAGGCAGCCCCACCAACAGCAATCAGATATACCGCTTTGTGGCGTTTGATGGCATCGATCGCGACTTGGCCACGTTCGGCCTTGCCCACCATACCGATTAGACCTGTACCCGAAAGCATGGTTTCTGTGAATTTATCCATGCGTGACGAAGTTGTTGGTCCTGCAGGACCGATGACTTCATCACCTACCGGATCAACCGGGCCTACGTAATAGATGAAACGATTATGAAAATCGACACCGTCAGGTAGTGGCTGCCCGTTCTCCAATAGTTCAACCAGTCGTTTGTGGGCCGCATCACGGCCAGTCAGAAAGGTACCACTGAGCAGTAGTGTTTCACCAGGTTTCCAGTCTGTAATATCAGCTTTGGTCAAGGTGTCCAGATTAATGTGTCGGGTTTCTGCAGTCGCCGACCAGGTGACATCCGGCCAGCTTGAGGGGCTTGGTGGTACCAGATCAACCGCTCCGGAGCCATCTAGCTCGAAATGCACATGACGGGTCGCAGCACAATTGGGAATCAGGGCTACCGGCAGTGAGGCCGCATGGGTAGGATAATGTTGAATCTTGACATCGAGTGCAGTGGTCAAACCACCCAGACCTTGGGCACCGATACCGAGTTCATTGACCCGGTGATAGATTTCAAGACGCAATTCTTCACTGGCAGATTTCTGTTCTCTGACTGCAACTTCCTGTATATCGATCGGGTCGAGTAGTGATTCCTTGGCCATAAGCATCGCCTTCTCAGCCGTGCCACCAATACCGATACCAAGTATCCCTGGGGGGCACCAGCCTGCACCCATGGTTTTGACCGTTTCCACGACCCAATCGGCAACACTGTCACTTGGGTTGAGTATGGCAAAGTGTGATTTATTCTCAGAGCCACCACCTTTGGCGGCCAGTGTGATGGATAATTTGTCGCCGGCTACCATGGTGGTATGAATCACGGCCGGGGTATTGTCACGACTATTGATGCGTCGGCCGAATGGTGGGGAAACTACAGAAGCACGAAGTGGATTGTCCGGGTTGGTATAGGCCTTGTGCACACCGGAATTGACCATGTCGGCAATATCGGCACCCTCCTCAAAACGTACGCCCATACCAATTTTTAGAAAAACCACGACAATCCCGGTGTCCTGACATAATGGGCGGTGTCCTTCGGCCGCCATTCGGGAATTGGTCAGGATCTGGGCTATGGCATCGCGGGCGGCCGGAGATTGTTCATGCTCATAGGCTCTGGCCATGGCATTGATGAAGTCACTGGAGTGGTAACAGGCAATATACTGGAGTGCCGATTCGATGCTGTCGACGAAGTCCTGAGAACGAATCAGTGTCATGTTTGACTCCCGCTGCAAGTATTAGGAAGAATGAATTGAAGCTGTATTTTACCACTTGAGCATGGCAGTAAGGACTGTCTTCTGGCACAATCTGGGTGCTGATTGAGACACTTGTTCGAGAATATTTCCTGCATGTTAAATGACACTGTTGTGCCCGTGATGAACAAGTTCTCCCTGGCGGGGCGATTGTGTTTTTGAAGCCGTGGTCGTATACCAAACCGCTGATTCTCTGGTTACAGATTGTTATCGCAACTTTGTTGTTGTCTTTACTGCCATCACAACAAGGCTTTGCACGCAGTCAGAAGCTGAGTTGCAGCAAGACTTTTCCCTGTACACCCGAGGTGCGTCGACGTGCTTTGTTCTGGATGCAGGTTTTTTCGCGCTGGAACAATAACCAGGTTGTTCTGCATGATTCGGCACACCCGGAGCGTGTCTATGCAGTCATGCGTAGCAAGCAGGGTTGCGGACGCAGACGTTCATCACGTCTGGTTGAAAAGAAACGTAAAAAAATCCGCCGTCAATTATTACAGCTGGCCGCAAAGGGCAATTCCGGCAGCTATGCCCGAAGTCGGGAAGGGCGGCGCTTATTGAAGCTCTTTGTCAAACCGACACGCCGGCAACTACGCTCAGCCGCGGGACGTATCCGTTGTCAGCAAGGCAACAAGGATCGTTTTCGTCAGGCCTTGAAACGTTTTGGACGTTACCGGCTAATGGTCGAAAAAGTGTTGCATGATGCCCGTTTGCCCACAGATTTGAAGTACCTGCCCTTTGTTGAGTCAGCCTATAATCCGTCCGCTTATTCCCGTGTTGGTGCCGCTGGACTGTGGCAGATTATGCCACGTACGGCCAGAAGCTTGGGTTTGCAGACTGGTGTGGCTCTGGATGAACGTCTTGATCCACAACAGGCTACATTGGCAGCAGCCCGCTTTTTTCGCAATAGCACTGACAGTTTGCTGCCGGATGCCAGACGACATCGACCACGAATCAAGACCGGTGATTTGATGCCATTTGTAGTGACATCCTATAATTATGGCATTAATGGTATGCGCCGGGCGGTGAAAAAAATCGGCCCTGATTTTGGTCGGGTGCTATCGAAATATCGCTCCCCACAATTTCAGACTGCAGTGAAAAACTTTTATGCCAGTTTCCTGGCAGCACGTCAGGTGGCCAGTCACCAAAAACATTATTTCCCGGGTGTCGTTGCCGAGCGGCCACTTCGGTATACTGCCGTCAGTCTGCAGCGGGCAGCCTCTGCGAAAAGACTGGCCAAGGTATTTTCAGTACCTGTATCCACCCTACGAAAACTCAATCCTGCCTTGACGCCGACGGTTTGGAAAAACTGGCAATTGGTTCCATCAGGATACCGTTTGAATTTGCCATCGAGAACAACCGGTAAACGTGCAAAACTTAGACGTCTAGCCCAGCTTCCACCTGAGACATTGCGGGCTATTCGTTATCGGGTGCGCAGGGGAGATACCGTCTGTGGCATCGCGGCCCGTTTCGCCGTCAGTTGCACCAGATTACTGGCCCGTAATCAACTCAATAAACGCAGCCTGATACGTGCCGGACAGAAACTGTATGTACCGTCACGCCGGCAAGCGAAAATTGTTCGTCTGGCTTCCAAAAAAAAGTATGGAAGATTATCCAGAGTTCGTAAAAAGACTACATTAGCGCACTCAGTACCGGTCATAAAGACTGGTGCTACCTACATCGTAAAACGGGGTGAGTCAATCTGTCGTATTGCCCAACGCCTGCCCATCAGCTGTCAACAGCTGCTACGTATCAATGGTTTGAACCAACGAAGCGTGGTCAGACCGGGCCAAAGGCTTAGGCTGTCGATGCCAGTCAGGGTGGCATCGACAGCTCCAAAGGTCGAGGTGACACAGCCGGTTACGAGGATTAGCACCTCCAGACGGACTGCAGGCTCTGCAACAACACCAAAAGCAGTCCAGACGGTTAAATTCCGTGATCTCATTAAACCACCTGATGCAGAACTTGATATCCAGATTCATGTCAAAAAGACACGTTCCGGGACACGTTATCTAATTCGGGTACAACCGGAAGAGACGCTTGGGCATTATGCCGACTGGCTGGGTCTTGGTTCGACCAGAAAAATAAAACGCCGTAATCATATCACTCGTCGACATCCGTTGCGGGTCGGGCAATGGCTGCAGTTACCGGTATTGCACCAATCGAGCATTGATAAATTCGAGCATAAGCGGGCAGGTTTTCACGCCTTGCTCGTCAATGAGTTTCGCAACAATTTTCGTTTGCAACGTATCCGCCAGTATGCACTCAAAAAAGGTGACAGCGCCTGGCATTTGAGTCAGCGTTTCGAGGTTCCCTGGTGGCTATTGACCCGGATGAATCCAGAACTGCTGGAACCGTCATTGCAGTTGGGGCACAGGATCAGGATTCCTGTGATACAGCCAAAATGAAACATACCAATCATGTTTCCCTGTTATTGAAATCCTGGCGAATGCTTCTGTATCCCTGATTGAGTCTTGACCCGGTCAGTAATTCAATCGATCATGTATGTAGCCAACACGATATAGAGTACCGACAGGGTGGTTTCATAACGGCATAGGCTATTTTCTTGGTCTGTTAGACAGCAGGAACAATTGATGAGTCACTACAAGCAATGTCATATTCGACGCTGGTATTGGGTATTCGGCGTGTTGAATCTGTTGGTGATTTCGTTGGCTACTACACTTGTTTGGTCAGTGAATTCTATGACAGCAGCAGGCATAAGCGGATTGGCAGCAGGCTTACTGGTGCTTTTGCTGTTACTATCGGCCCTGATTTGGTGGCAATTTGTCCGACCTGTCAATAGCATCAAAATCTGGGCAGACAAGGTTCGGTCCGGTATGCCTTCTGCCCGGATATTGCAGCCCAGGGCTGCATTTTGCACTCCGGTAATACACGATTTGAACTGCCTGGCAGAAGAATATCAGAAACTTTCAAGTAATCTGCATGGGGAGGTGTCACGACAGGTTGGGGAGCTGAATGAGAAGAACCGGGCGTTGGAGTTGATGTACGATATCGCTGCGAGTCTGCACGTGGCAGAAAATCTTGAGGTATTGCTACGGAGTTTTCTGGAATCGATAGAGGTTCATTTACATGCTTCGGCAGCTGCAGTGCGATTGTTTGATGAAGATTGCACAGATTTACAATTGGTTGCAGCACTCGGTTTCGCACCATCTACAGATGTCCGTGTGGCACTGGAAACACTCGAAGCCGAATATCAGGAGGCGCTGAAAAATGATGAAATCCAGACTTGTGGGGTTGTACTGGAACATCTGTCAGAAGTTGGTATTCATTTGCAATGCAGTAGGCCATTGAGTCTGGTCAGTGTGCCGATATCCAGTCATTCCAGCGTTGTCGGTGTCTTCTCGATGTTCCTGGAAGCTGAACAGGCGGACTTTGTATTAAGGAACTGTGAATTGCTCTATACCGCCGGGCGGCACCTCGGAATTGCAGTGGCCAAAGCCAGTCTCGAAGAGGAATCCCTGCGTTTGTCACGTATGGAGGAGCGTACCCAGCTGGCCAATGAGCTGCATGACTCACTGGCCCAGACCTTGGCCAGTCTTGGTCTGCAGGTACGTGTGCTGGACGAAACGTTGCAACAGGACAACCAGGTGCTGACTTGGCAACAAATGGAGCGGGTGGAAAACAGTCTGGATGAGGCGCATCATGAAATCCGTGAACTGATGGCCTATTTTCGTGCTCCGGTCGATCAGGGTGGTATTGTGGCCGCTGTCGATCGTTTGGTAGGTCGATTTCGGTGTGAATCCGAAATCAAAATCTATTTCCAGAATCAGTGGCAGGATGTGGAGCTGGCTGCCAGTTGTCAGGTGCAAGTGGTCCATATCATCAGGGAATCGCTTAATAATATACGTAAACATAGCCAAGCAACTTCGGTCAGGGTATGGTTACGTCGCGAGGCTGATCATCAGTTGTCGGTTTTGATTGAAGATGATGGTCAGGGGTTTGACCAGCCGCGTTTAAATGACCATCCCGGCGAGCATATTGGACTTTCCATTATGCAGGAGAGGGCGCAACGTCTGGGTGGACATCTGGAGATAGAAAGTGAACAGGGCGAGGGTGTGCGGGTATTGTTAACATTTGTTGCCGGAGACACAAATGATGATTGACGGTTGTATCCAGCCACCCAGAAGTAGAAAGTCTCGGAATTTCTACACTGTATTTCATTAAAGAGATGGTGATGCGCGTACTGATTATTGATGATCATGCCCTGTTTCGGATGGGTCTGGAAGGCTTGTTGCAGCAACGGGGTATCGAGGTTGTGGCTTCCGTCGGCGATGCTCTGGAGGGCTTGCGACAACTGAAAGTCTTGAAACCGGATATTTTGCTGCTGGATGTACGAATGCCTGGTTTGAATGGTCTGGAAGCCTTGCGACAACTTGAAGGTTCAATGCATTCGACCAAGGTGGTGATGTTGACTACCAGTGCCGAACAGCAGGATCTGGCCGCAGCATTACGTAATGGAGCCAGTGGATATTTGCTCAAGGACATGGCCCCTGATGAATTGCTGGTTGCCTTGCGTTCAATTCGGGCGGGTAAAACGGTGATTGCACCGGAGCTCACCACCGTATTGGCCAAACTGGTGCAATCAGGTGATGATGTCGAGGCAGATGTTGAACATTCATTATTTGAAAAATTGACACCCAGGGAACAGGAGATTCTTTGTCATCTAACCGAGGGGCAAAGCAACAAGGTGATTGCCAGACATCTGGATATTTCTGATGGCACCGTCAAGTTGCATGTCAAGGCGATTTTACGAAAGTTGCATGTGCACTCCAGGGTTGAAGCGGCTGTAATGGCAGTTGAACAGGGTTTTTGCAACAGGGGTTGATGTTCGCTCAGGAAATCAGAATACTCCATTATCCAGACCCAGGGCCATGACGGCACCCAGATCGGTACATTGTTGAAGAAAAGCATCCTGCCAAGGCCCACGGCAGATCAAGGGTTCCTGTACCGGATTCCAGCGCAACCCCGTGCAGATGGATCCAACGGCCCGACGCGTGCCGGTACCATCGTGTCCGGCACGGACATAAAGCACGTAGGGCAGTCCCTGTTTTCGTTCCAGGCAGGGGTAGTAAATCCGGTCAAAGAAATCTTTCAGTGCACCACTCATATAACCGAGATTTTCGGTGGTGCCCAGAATGATTCCATCACATTCGAGAACTGACTCAGGCCCAGCCTGCAATGGTGGCAACCACCGGCAGCGTACGTGCTCGACAGCAGGCTGAGTCGCTCCGAGGATTACTGCATCGACCATTTTGCGTGTATTTTTCGATGGTGCATGGGCGATGAGAAGCAGTTTTTTCATATTCTCGGACAGTCTCCTAATTCGTAGAATCAAGGATTACCTTGACTTGCTGTTTCTGCCCACCTCGATCAATCGTTACGGTAACCTGTTGCCCTGGTTCAAAATATTCCAGGGCTGACAGCAAGTCATCTGGTGTTTTTACCGGAAAATTATTGATGGATATAATGTTATCGCCGAGGATGATGTTGCCATCTTTCGACTCTGAAGTGGGTCGCAACCCGGCACGCTCACTACCACTGCCGCGGGCAATATCAACGATCAGTACACCGGGCAGGTTAAGCCGTTTACTGACGCTGACGGCTGCCACGCTGACCCCAAGACCTGGACGAATAATTTTGCCGTATTTAATCAACTGTGGTACCACGTGATTGATGATATCAACGGGTACTGCAAAGCCGATCCCAGCACTTTGACCTGTTTTGCTGTAGATGGCCGTATTCATACCGATAATACGGCCTGCACTATCGAGTAGCGGGCCGCCAGAATTACCAGGATTGATGGCCGCATCGGTTTGAATCAGCTCCCTCAATGGGCGATTCCTGGCCCCAGGAAGACTACGGTTCAGTGCACTGATTACACCGGTAGTCAAGGTGAAATCCAGGCCAAAGGGATTGCCGATAGCAAACACACTCTGCCCCACCTTGAGGTCATTACTTTGGCCGATCGGCAGTGGTGTGAGCTGGTCTTTGGGGGCCGAAATCTTCAGTACGGCAATATCCTTGTCTTCCGATGCTCCAATCAGTGCAGCACGATAGGTTTTGTTATCTGACAGGGTGATCAGTGCCGCACTGGCACCACGTATGACATGATAGTTGGTAACAATATGTCCAGCCTGATCCCAGATCCAGCCAGAACCCGCACCGGCTTCGACCAACTTTGCTGGGCTGAAAAAGGACTGTCGCTGCCGTACCAGAGTGCGAATATAGGTGACCGAGTCGCGACTGTGTTCAAACAGGGCAATGGTGCCTTGTTCGGGGTTGCTGAAGTCAGCACGGGGTGTCACTTGTCTCGGAGTGTCGATACTTTTGCCGGCATAAAATTCCCCACGCAATAACCAGCCGGCGATAAAAACCACGATAATCCACAGCAGTGTTTTGCTTTTCACGCTTCGTACTCGCTATTTGCTGGAATCGTTGAATACCGGTAGGTGACCGAGTGCAATCACCTGTTGCCATTTTGCAGGGTCGCCTTCGGTACAAACTGCAGCAATTGCTGAAATGGTTGCATCAGCCTCAGACATGAGCTTTTTCATCCCCTCCATGGTTGAGCCGGTACTGATGACGTCGTCTATCAGTACCACCTGTTTGCCTGATAACTGGCCATGGTCTTTTTCATCGATGTAGAGACGCTGTGGTTTGCCGGTGGTGATTGAAATGGTTTCTGCCACCAGTGCCACGCCCATATAGGATTTGTAGGTCTTGCGCAAGACTACGCAGGGCTTTTGCAGGGTACGGGATAATACATGCAGTAGAGGTATGCTTTTGGCTTCTGCGGTCACCAGAGTATCGAATGACAGATTGACCAGTTTTTTGGCTAGGGCAATGCCGCTGGCTTCAGTCAGTTCGGTGTCTCCAAGCATATTCAATACAGCAATACGCAGACCGGGTTTTACTTCGAATAAAGGCAGTTGACGACAAATACCTGCCAAGGTAACCGAGTGGGTGGGTGAGGGTGTGTGCATGGCGGAAAGGTTGCTGGATAGTTATCAGTAGGTTGCAATAGTACCCGATTGGGCTTCCCTGATGTTTACAGATCCAGTAGTGATCGCCTCGATACTGGGTTGGTTATTGTTCTGTCAGGATTTCCCGACTGATCTACTGCATGATTGTTCTGTTATTTCTCGGCATGAGTGGACGATTATTGGCGCGGTGCATCACCATAGAAAAAGTGTCGATCTGCTTTTTAGACAAGGTGTTATAGTATTGCATGACAAACCAGGATACCCCTTCAGTACAGGGTGGCGTCGTCAAGGAACCATTGTATTGATAATAATCAAGTTTATGCGGTAACAGGTTTGTTGGGTCAATACCTGAAACCAGATTGTTTTTATCGCCGGATTGTCTGGGTATCTGCAGCCAGGCCTTTTGTAATGCTTTGTTGGCTGGCCCGGTTTTGTAGAGTACGGCAATAATTGCCATCCGCCCATTATTATCGACATGGACAAAGTGGCCTTCCATGGGATAGGTGTGGCCATGAATGGCATGTTCCCCGGGAGCATGGAAATGAATCTGTTTGAGGGTATATCGATGCCCGGCGACTGTCATTGAATTGCCAGCCGCTACATTGATTTGAATTGTATGCCCGTTATTGATTACTTCATTGCCACCATGGTTGTAGTCAAGTTGTAGCGTCGGGAGCTCCCCTTTTTTTATGACTGTCAGATTAATGGGTGATTGTTTGTTTCCATTCGTGCAAGTGGCAAATGCTGGATCAAGCGCCCCCCAATTGGCAGGCCCCGGTCGGCCTGTGTACGACCAGGCGGTTTTTTTTGCCACTTTGGGTGTCGGCTTGATGACCGCTGCAAATTGGTTTTTGACCATCTTGCTGGCCTGCCAGGTCCAGTGTGCACCCTTGATATTTCTGGCTTTGCCACTCATACGGTTGCCTTGAATGGTGCCCTGTCGTTCCGTATATCGGTTGTTGGTTTCCATGTAAACCCTGTTGCCCCGTTGTTTCCAGCTGCCATTTTTCCAGAACCCAGTGGGCGACTGGTAGTGTAGGGCACCATCTTTTCTGAAGCGGTATTCATAGAGAGCGCCATCCGAGTCCTTGCCGGACCATACTGTCCCGGCTATGGATACGGTGGGTTGACCTCCCGGGAATGGCGGCAGCAGGCTGCAGCCAGACAACAACAAAAGACCGAATAACATTACTGGTGTGAATATTTTTACTCTCATGTTTACTCCTGCCTTATCGGCGCATGAAGATAGATAAAATCTGTCAGGACGTTTCGAAAATCGCATACCCTGACCCCCGGGTAGTGATCATTTGAACCGATTTTATCAGCTACGGTCATCGAATATGCTTGAAACTCCGTAGCATTCATGAAGTTTCCAGATGGCGATACCGCCTGTGAAGTCGATATTAATCGTATTCTGCTGATAGAAGAAGAGGCTGACGAAACTCGTCAGCCTCTTCCGGATACTACATAACTACCGAGTGATTACCCGAATATGGGTATTCAGATCGCTGCGCCAGCTGCGGGAGGATTGGTACCACCGGCTGCTGGGGGATTGGTACCACCGGCTGCCGGGGGATTGGTCC
>CAZTLH010000044.1:0-11242 GCA_964614335.1 uncultured Gammaproteobacteria bacterium | reverse complement strand
CATTAAATGAATTGGTCATGGCGCCATAGCCCCAGGTATTGGCAACCCCGGCTACTGTGGTCGAATGACAGATACGGGCCTGATGATCGACATTGTTGGTGCCCCACATCGCGGCCATTTTACGAAACAGATAAGCCTGTTCATTGCTGTGTTTGGCCGACCCCAGCCAGTACACCGAATCCGGCCCGGAAGCCTTGCGGATTTCCAGCAATTTATCGCCAATTTCGCCGATGGCCTGATCCCATGAGATCTTTTTCCATTTGCCACCTTCCAGTTTGGTCGGATACTTTAGACGCCGTTCACCGAGACCATGCTCACGTACCGAAGCCCCTTTAGCACAATGTGCACCACGATTAAAAGGATGATCAAAAGCCGGTTCCTGGGCCGTCCAGACACCATTTTGCACTTCCGCCAACAATCCACAGCCGACCGAACAATGGGTGCATACGGTTTTTACCTGGGTCACTTTGGTTTTACCAACAGTCTGGGCTTCCGCACGTCGCATCATGCCATTCGATGACATCCCGGCCAACGTCGCCCCACCGGCGAACAGCCCGGAACGACGCAGAAATGTACGACGGTCAATTCCAGGTTTTGCCATGTCCATTAGCTGTTGTGGTAGTACAACCTTGTCTGACTCTTTCACCAGTTTCATACTGCTATCCTCATTTTTGCAAACTGTGCCGAATGCTGCTCTTGCGATAAACCTTTGCCAATAAACATAATCCTGCAGCAGAAGCTCCCGCTAACACAGGATTTGCCGACTGTTTCGCTCGATGGCCATAAATGTCCAACTGACTCTAAAACAGCCAACAAATTCTTGTTACTGAAATTCTAGCGGGAGCACCTGATCCTGCAGCTAGATTTCCGCACTTTTGTAATAATCCCGGATATGGACAGTTTCCCGATACCCGGTAGATTTGACTGTCGACTGATCAACGGTCATCGCTGACGCTGCCTCAGGCAGTGTTGCCAGAACCGCAACAGCGGCGCTGCCGGCAGCCGTCTTACGCATAAATAACCGTCTTGCACTGTCCATTACTTGCTGCATCTTTTTCATCGTTTGCTCCTCTATTGCTCCACCGGCTTCATTGCACCGGTGTATTGACACACCATCTTTAACATCAAAACTCCGCCTCCAGATACTCCTGTTCCAACTGCATGAATGCTGTTCCAAAACAGCCTGCAGTACGATAAAACTGCGCCTCCTCGGCATGTACCAGGTCAGAAAAAAAGCGTCCAACCCATGGACTCAAATGGGTTCCGAAAAAACGGCTCTGGGTCGTGGAATTCGCCCCATCCTGAATCAACATCTGCATGACATCACACAATGCAGCAATATGGTCTTCCGGTTCGGCGACGCCATTAGAGCGTGTGAAACCCAGTTTTGCCAAATCTGTGCGTAACAGGCCAAGCGGGCGTTCCATCAAATAACCGGTCAGATACCAGGAGCCATAAGGCACCAGTACGCCACGGCCGACACCGATAAACAGCGTATGATATTCGTTTTCGATCAGTGCTGGATCCACTGCCCTGGCTGCGATAGCAAGATTGACAATGGCTTCAGACAGCGCTGTGGCAGGGGTGTCGACCACGGGGGTCATGGTAATAATATCCTGCAATACCGCTGGCGTCGGGGCTGTCCGCAGTAGTAATGACAGCAAGCCGTAGGCACCCGCACGGTACCGGTCTTCCTCGATGACTAGTGAACTGCTGCTGTCCATCCGGGGATCAACAGCAGTCGAACTGACTGTTGACATAAGCTTCTCTTTTATTATTTTACTGACACATCAGGATATTTCAAACTAATACTAATACTATGTATAAAATAATACAAGGGCCAGTCGTCAGTTGTTACGGGCAGAGATCTACCCTCCTGATGTTATTCATCCAGTGCCAATACGGCCTGATCCTGGGCAATATCGATGACCCGGCAATCTTCACACATCTGCAAGCGTCGCAGTGCCCGTTCGCTCTGAAACATGGGGTGATTGGCCAGTTGGCTGGTCATTTTTTCGATCAACGAACGGGTGGCAAAGCCCTTGCCGCAACTCACACAACAAAAAGCCGCCTCTTGATGCAGTACCCGTATCTTGCCCCGTTCAACAGGATCATTGATCACCCTGGGCATTAAGGAGATCGCCGTCTCCGGACACAGTTGCTGACATAAGCCGCATTGCACGCATTTCGACTCATGGAATCGCAATAACGGCTCATTCCCTCCCGCTTCCAGCGCATGTGGCGGGCAAACCGAGGTACAACCCATACATAATGTGCAACGCGCAGGGTCAATCTCGACGGCCCCGTAGGCTGCACCGGGCAACAGCGTGGTGATCGCTACTGGTGACGGTGCGTGAGCAAACAGGTGATCCAAGGCCAGAAAAAACACTCTTCGCTTGTCGTCCATACCGGCAAAGGTCGCTGGCACAATTGCCGGCATCCTGCTCTCGGCCGGGAGTGATTGTCCCGGAAGTTCCTGCAGTTGCAACACAGCTCCGGGATATCCAAGCCCGGCAAGGACTTCTCCCAGTTGGCTTAACATATTTTGGAGCAATAATTTGACCTTAGCCGGCACGGCAGTGCCAGCCACCAGTATCACCCCGGCAGCGCCATACGCCAGAGCCGAGAGCAACAGCTGTGGTCCAACCGCACCCACCTCTTCCAGAACCAGTGGATACTGGTTATCCGGTAACACACAGTTTGCGAGATCCTCTGTCGAGCCCAGCACCAGCTTGGCTGGAATATCAAATAACCGACGATGCTCACGCAACAGCAAACGCATTCTTTCCAGTAGCACAGCCGCAGGTAAAACCGTATAGGTAATCGCACCGCCAGGACAGACCGAGGTACAGATTCCGCCACCCTGACAGAGCCAGGGATCTATCGATATTTGCTCATCCAGACTCTGTATTGCCATGGCAGGACAGGCATCGATACAGCGGCTACAGGCTTGTTTTCCAGCCCGACCATGAACACAAAGGGCACTGTCATAGCGAAAATATTTTGGCTTACTGAAAGTCCCACGCAGCTCACTGGCCTGGCCTGCCAGAGACGCAACGTCATCCCCGAGCGAATCATTTCCATGCAGACGCAGATACCCCGGTGGCACCACCGCCTGACGGAGCAGCGGTGGGGCAGTCAAATCCACTACAATATCCGATTCAAGCTGTTGTTTTGTCTCACCGGTGGACTGATATTGAATACAAAATTTGCCAAGATAACCGCCGATCTCGATCCGGGTTGCCCGGTCAACTGCAAGATGCTGACAGGGCGTTGCTGTGGGCAATCGCGATTTAAACCTTCGAAATACAGATATTTTCCCACCGATAACCACAACGCTACCGTGTGAGGAATATTCAACACCGGAACTGGCCGGTATTTCAACAGCTTCTGCAACTGCCATAACCTGGGCTTTTTTCGCAGACAACGTCTCTCCTCCAGCAGCCACGCTCATGCGTTTTCTTCCTTGCCATTGTTTTTCTTCTCATCTGTGGCGGGTTGGGCAGATGTCGTATTGACCATTTTTTCCTCTGCGATAGATTGTTGTTTTAGCCCTTGCAGATCATCCCCGGACTGATTTCCCTTCCCGGTTGCGAGCTCTGCTGCTGCAACTGTTTTTTCGGTTTCTCCCTCCTCAACGATTTTGCTCTTGTTGGCGTGGCTGTTCTGTGAATCCGCTACAGCCTGCTCAGCTTCCCGTTCCGTCTGGTGACGCATGTCTGCCGTAATGATCGAACCCAGATGAGCAAACTGACTAAAGTCCTCATCATAATCGTCCATGCCATCGGTAATATTAAACTCCGGGCTGTGAAACAGCTTGTGCAAAGCCTTGTTACGCAGCTCATCGGTGACCTCCGGCGACAAAAATCCACTGTAATCAGATTCTGCCGTCAGCTCCGAGATATCAGGCAGCTCCGGAGTTGAGGATTGCGGTTCGGATTCGAGTTCGTGTTCAGACGCAGACGCTACAGGTGTCGGTGCAGCAGGGACTTCCTCGGCAATTTTGGTCGTTGCAGCCAATTTTTGCCGTGACCAGCGTTGCAATATGGATTCTTTATGATGGCTGGTCATGGCTGAGACCTGGGTTTTTTTGCCTCATTCTTCCAGTCATCACGCTTACGTTTACGGCGTTGTTGCGGGGCATAGAATTCCAACACAAAAGCCTCAACCCAACGATAGACTTCGGCCGGCATAGGCGCATCAAAGACCTGGTCATCGCCCTCTTCATAGGCATGCGCGACATCAAAACTGGCCGTCACCAGTAATGGCGCTAATGAACAGCCAGCCTCGACAACTTGCCGGTCGGCATCGTCTGACCCCTGTTCTCTTACTTCGTGGACAATCACATAGCAACGTGGCTTTTCAGACATGAGATTCAGATAATAGCTGTCACATTCATCCTGAAAAAGATCGAGTTGCAAGCCCGAAAAGATGAAACTCGTGCTGTCATCATGGTCAAGACGGATAACGGAATCCTGCTGTTGTCCGGAAAGCAGCAATTCGGATAACAGCCAGCGCTCATCCAGCCACGGATGATCTGGCAAAGGCACACATTGCAACACCGCACTCAGCATCAAGTGATCCGGTAAATCCTGCCAACGTGTTTGCTGCCCGGTATCTGTTTCATTCATCGACCCACTCCAATGCCAATCCGATTTAGTAAGACGACCTGCTATAACATCAGTGGCTCCCGTTAACTCTGGATTTGCGAACTGTTTTTCGCTCGATGGCCATAAATGACCAACTGACTCTTGAATAGCCAGCAAATCCCGTGCTTCATGATCCTGGCGGGAACCTCTGCTATAACATTAACATATTCAAGGCAACGTCTACTTGCTACCTGAGGGTGAGCCAGATTGACCTCATATAGGATCACCCCTGGTACAAAAAATACAGGTACAATGCTGCTGCACAGGTTTTTTAATGATCTGGATCCAGTATAATACTTATTTATTTAGAATTCTTGCCCAAACATACATCATCATTCCGGAGCGCAGCACATGTTCCATCATGAACAAGCCGACGCATCGCACAAGACATCCCTGGTTGACCGCTTCGGTCGCCACGTAACCTATTTACGTATTTCGGTCACCGACCGTTGCGACCTGCGTTGTGTCTACTGTATGTCAGAGAAGATGAAATTTGTCCCTCACCGTCAATTATTGACACTGGAGGAAATGATACGCATCGGCCAGGCTTTCGTGGACCTGGGTGTTAGCAAAATCCGTATCTCCGGCGGTGAACCACTGGTACGGCGCAATATTCTGTATTTGTTCCAGACCCTGGGCGCCACGGCAGGACTTAACGATTTCACCCTGACGACCAATGCCACCCAGCTGCCCAAATTCGCCGATGACCTCAAACGGGCGGGGGTGACCCGGATCAATGTCAGTCTTGACACCCTGCGTCAGGATCGTTTTCGCAATATCACCCGTACCGGCAAACTGGAGGATACCCTTCAGGGTATTGAGGCTGCGGTCGCGACCGGTTTTGCCCGCCTCAAGATCAACGCCGTCATCCTGAAAAACCGCAATCACGATGAAATTCTGGATCTGGTTGAATACGCCATGACCCGCGATATCGATATCAGCTTTATCGAGGAAATGCCACTCGGCGCCATCACCGAACACAGTCGTGCAGAAACCTATTTCTCCAGTGATCAGATCTTCTCGGTAATTCGACAACGCTATGAATTACTGCCCAGTATGGAAACGACCGGCGGACCTTCAAAATACTTTCGAATTCCCGGTGTCACCACCCGTATCGGTTTCATCTCTCCACATAGTCATAATTTCTGTGATAGCTGTAACCGGGTCCGGCTCACAGCAGAAGGTCGTTTATTGCTGTGTCTGGGTCAGGAACATTCCGTCGACCTGCGTAAAGTGGTTCGCGCCAATCCGGATGACGACGAGGCCTTGCGTCAGGCAATCATCGACTCCATGGCCATAAAACCCAAGGGTCACGAATTCGATTTAAACAAAGAACCGGTAATCGGCCGGCATATGAATCACACCGGTGGTTAGCAGGTGATCGTAGCAGATCACCCACTGCCGCTACTGACCGATGCCGGTCTGGCGGCAACCTATCCGGTCACTGCCATCGATGAGTTCGGCAATCGCCGCGAAGGCCGGGTCGCTGCTGAACGGGCATTGACCGTCTATCTCGACAAAAAAGAGATCGTCACGCTGATGACACTCGGCACCCGTCCGGAACTGTTAATCCTCGGCTGGCTACGCAATCAACATATGGCCAAGGAAATCCGTGATATCAAGGCCGTACAGGTCGATTGGGAAACAGACTCTGTAGCAGTGACCACCTGGCAGGGAGTCAAGGGCCTGGAGGAAAAACTCAGCCGCCGCACGGTCACCTCCGGTTGTGGTCAGGGTACGGTATTTGGGGACATGATGGAGGGACTCGACAAAATCAGGCTACCCCGGGTTCAACTTCACCAATCCGGTATCTACGGCCTGCTAAAGACCCTGACCGACTACAATGAAATCTATCGTCAGGCCGGTGCAGTACATGGCTGTGCCCTTTGTCATGGGCAGGATGTGGAGTTATTTGTCGAAGATGTGGGTCGTCACAATGCGGTCGACGCCATCGCCGGTCATATGTGGCTCGAAGACATGGCCGGCGCCGAAAAGATCTTTTACACCACCGGCCGGCTGACCTCGGAAATGGTGATCAAGGTGGCGCAAATGGGGATCCCGGTGCTGCTTTCCCGTTCCGGCCTGACCCACATGGGTCTGGAGCTGGCCCGACAGACCGGTGTCATTTTAATCGCCCGCGCCAAAGGCCATCACTTTATGGTCTACAACGGTGCCGATCAAATCACGTTTGATACCCCACCCTCCTGAATCCAGCTACATTGGTAAACTCATTATCCCTGATCGGTCATCGCCAAAACTGCTTCCCCAGATATATTTAGCGAATAAAAAACGGGCTTACTTTTCCAACAATCTGGGCATGATTTCTACTAGATTACAGGGCCTTGTTCGATAGTCGAGTTGTTTTGACAGGATCTGACCCCATGCGTCCTTGCAGGCTCCCGGTGAACCCGGCAGACAGAAGATAAACGTACCATTGGCCACACCGGCCACTGCCCGGGACTGCATGGTCGATGTGCCGATCAAATCGTAGGACAAGGTGCGAAACAGCTCACCAAAACCTTCGATTTTTTTGTCAAACAAGACCTGAACAGCCTCAGGTGTACCATCACGACCGGTCAATCCGGTACCACCGGTGGTCAGCACCACCTGCACTTCCGGGTTTGCAATCCAGCCCGAGACTTGCGCCCGTATCTGATAGCAGTCATCAGGGACGATAGACTTTTGGTACAACCGATGGCCAGATTCTTCCAGCATGGACACCAGTTTTTTCCCGGAACGGTCATCAGCCTCCGTCCTGCTGTCGGAAATAGTAAGAACCGTGATATTGAGTGGGATAAATTCTCTGTCATCAGCCATGCGTTCTTCCTTGTCAGTATTCAATGATACCAATGGTAACATTTCATAATCTTTGGTACGAGATTCAATCTCTGATTGAGCGACAGTATTTTCAACCACATCAGCATCCCGTCAGACAATCTTGTGACATTTTCAGCAACACCAGTCACGCATCCAATAGCTGTCTCTAACCAAGGATTCGCTGACTGCTTACTCGCTAGATGGCTAATAATGACCAACTAACTCTCGAATTAAAAATTTAAGTATTTGATTATATTACTCTATGATATGGTACCACTAGGCGATCTGAGACGTTCTAAAACAGCCAACAAATCCCGTCTTTCATCTTTGTGGCCACAGCTGTCATTCCCGCGAAGCGGGAATCCAGAAGATCTGGTCGCAAAGGCAAATCCTTGGGTGATGAAAGTTTTACCACTGTGGGTTACGCCATTAAACTTGGTAGCTATTGAAAATTACCGGAGAAACCATTGTTGTGTGCAAGGGCGTGGATACTCGCGTTCGCGCAATGGCATAGTGATAGATTTTGTTATTCTATGATTGGGTGTCGCAAGGCGGCATGAGGCGCTCGAAAACAGCCAACAATTTCTTGTTATTGAATTTCTACTCAAGCTGCTGCCCGGAATCCATCCAGCTTGAGTTTCATCTGGTACACTTGGATGAATGGGCGCCCATATTCCTGAACAATTCATCGATGACCTGCTGACCCGGACCGATATTGTCGATCTGATTGAGGATCGTGTGCCATTGAAAAAAGCAGGGCGTGATTATTCAGCCTGCTGTCCCTTCCACCAGGAAAAATCACCCTCATTTACGGTCAGCCCTGGCAAGCAGTTTTATCATTGTTTTGGTTGCGGTGCCCACGGTAATTCTATCGGCTTTCTGATGAATTATGATCATCTCGACTTTGTCGAAGCCGTCAAGACACTTGCAGCCAGGGCCAATATGGAAATTCCAGGTCCTCGGCCAGATCATCGGCCCCATAACAGCAAGAAACAAGATCAGACAGGCTCCCTGTCGAACTGTCTGGAACAAGCAAATACCTATTTCCAGCAACAACTGCGTCAGCATCCGCAACGACAACAAGCGGTAGATTATCTCAAAAACAGAGGCATTAGTGGCGAGATCGCAGCACAATTCGGGCTCGGCTATGCCCCTGACAGTTGGCAGGGCCTGCTCATTCATGTCGGCAGCAATCCATCACGTATTCAATTACTGGAACAGGCGGGTCTGGTAATACGAAAAAACCCGCAACGAACCTATGACCGTTTTCGTAACCGCATCATGTTTCCAATCAATAATCGACGCGGGCAACTGGTCGGCTTTGGTGCCCGGGCACTTGGAGATGAACAACCGAAATACCTCAATTCACCGGAAACACCCCTGTTTCACAAAAATGCAGAGCTTTATCACCTGCATGCAGCTCGTGATGCAATTACCCGCGAGCAGAAAAGTCTGGTCGTTGAAGGCTATATGGATGTTATCGGTCTGGCACAATTTGGCATCAAGCACGCTGTCGCCACGCTCGGAACCGCAACCTCGACTACCCATCTGCAACGGTTGTTACGTTTGGCACCAGACATTGTATTTTGTTTCGATGGTGACCGTGCTGGCCGCCAGGCGGCATGGCATGCCCTTGAGACCGCTTTGCCGTTATTACAGGACGGCGTCATGATCAGCTTTTTGTTTTTACCTGAAAATGAAGACCCGGATTCACTGATACGCAAAGAAGGTGTAGCAGCCTTTCGCACACGTCTTCAAGACCAGGCTCTGCCCTTCGCCGAATATTTCTTTAAAACCCTGAGTCAAGGCATCGAACTGCGACGCATTGATGGACGGGCCCGACTGTCCAGTCAGGCACAACCGCTGCTGGCACGGATACCCGATGGTCTTATTTCTCAATTGATGCTGAGCCGACTCTCGGAACTGGTAAACAGTCCGGTGCAAGGCCAATCATCCAATATCCAGCATGACCGGCGAACCGGCAACAATAAGACCCCCAGACCACGCCTGTCTCCATCACGGGCAACTACCGCACTCACCTTGCTGGTACACAAACCCGAAATGGCCTTATCTCCTGATCTGCAAACTGATGTTCTGGAAAATCTTGATCTTCCTGGCGCGAATATCTTGCTACAGGTCATCCAGCGGATTCGCCAATACCAGACCACATCGCCAGCAGCGCTGCTTGAGCACTTTCGAGACACTGAAATCCGCTTGTTGCTGGAAGATCTGTTGGCGACCGACCTGTTCGTTGAAGATGACAATATCAATGCGCATTTCACACAAACAATGGAATTGCTGAATCAACAAAAAATCAAGCAGGAAATCAATATTCTGCTACAGCAGGATCAGCAGACCTCGCTCACTGAAACACAACGGGCCCACTTGAAGCACTTAATGATCCTGAGAAAACATTTGCCATCAACTTCGTAGTCAGGCTGTCCCTGTCATGCGTAATCGGATAGCAATTTACACTGTAATCGCTCCACTATGACTCCCAGACTGCTCTTCAAACTGGAGGGCGTACGCTACGCTCAGATTGCCTGTCAAAAGTTATTGATATGGCTGTTGATATAGGCTTGACCGCCACAGCAATGCAACGTAATGTCAGTCTCGATGAACTAATCCCTACTACACACCAGAAACTCGCGCAAAGCCAGGTTTAGTCTACTTTTTTCGCTCGACAGCGTAATAGATTGGTGGGCCTTGAAACAGCCTACAAATCTGGGCCTGTTACAGTGGCTCCAGCTGTCTCAGAATTTGCCAACTGTCTTTTTGCTCGATGCCATAAATAGCCAACTGACTCAAAAACCGTCAATTCCTGCGTTTTATAATCCTTATGGGAGCTCCTGGTTTTGTTAATCCCTGCAGACGGAACTGCTAAAGCGTCTGGAGTTTTTTAACCAGTTCACCGTTCTGATACATCTCCATCAGGATGTCACTGCCACCGATGAATTCACCATTGACATAAAGCTGGGGGATGGTAGGCCAATTGGAAAATTCCTTGATCCCCTGACGAACTTCTTCATCTGCCAGCACATCAAATGAATCAAATTCAGCACCACAAGCCTGCAGAATTTGTATTGCACGACCGGAAAACCCACATTGCGGGAATTGTGGTGAGCCTTTCATAAATAACACGACGGGTTTGTTGTCCACAATCGATTGAATACGTTCCTGAATACTCATAAATTTTCTCCTGTTATGTCTGATCGAGGCTGTCGATCAAAATGACCAAATCTTTAGTCCATATATTGCGAGCCGGGTGTGACAAGAATCAACGTTCAGGCAGTGGCTGTATGCAGGGACAGCGCATGGATGTCTTCGCGCATTCTATCGCCTAATACACGATAAATGGTCTGGTGTTGTTGTACCTTGCTTTTGCCTTCGAAGCCATCCCAGATTACCCGGGCCTCAAAATGTCTGCCATCACCCTGACAATCGACACTGGAACCGGGTAATCCCGATTCGATCCATTGTTTAATATCATTTGGGCTAACCATGCACTACCTCGTAAAATGATTGTCCTGCATCTGCCAGACCTTACTCGAGCCTGTCCTGACCAATTCTTAGTAGGAGGCTGTCCGAGAACAGGGAGCCTACTGTGGAAAAGCGGACTTTGGTCCATTTTTCCGCTCATTTTCGTTAAATAGAACGACTATTCCATCCTTAGGTCCGTAAACGGCACATCCCTGTGCCACTCCTCGCCTCAAATGATCGAAAAAAATGGCCTCAAATCCGCTTTCCCTCGCTACGACCGCCATGGATGGCGGAAG
>CAZTLH010000043.1:0-11359 GCA_964614335.1 uncultured Gammaproteobacteria bacterium | reverse complement strand
CTGCTGGCCCAATCAAAAAACAAAGAGGGAGAAAACGATCGTGCGTGAGGATTTTCGCAGCTCAAAGAGAAATTCAGGCCGGTTTCTATGTGGTAGGTTGGCTAAATGGGCGGCATCACGCGCTGGTGATAGGCAAAACACAGCTTGACTGGCAAGCAATATGGGCTTTATTCTTCCCATACACGATCAGTGGCTACCGGCTGTAAATTCTCGGTCATTTGGAGCGCTGGTAACCGGAATATGCGCCTTCTAAAGAACAGGAAATGCCGTCATATAATCGAGTATATATTGTCGCCAGGGCTCTGGCACAGCAATCGGCTGGTGTTGTTCCCGATCCAGAAAACAGGCGATCAATCTGGCCGTAAAACAGGTCTGATCTGCAGCTTTATTACCACTAACGAGCCAGGTGATGGATGCATTCCCGAGTTTCTCGATCTGAACGATCATGGTAAAGGATTCATCCGCACGAAGCGGTGCAATGAAATCGACTTCAGTATGCACAAAAGGTTGGCCCATACCTCTCTTGATATTCAGGTCATACCAGCTGATACCGAGGATTTCACGAAAAAAGTCACCCACCGCTTCGACAGCATATTCGAGTGTTTTCGGTGTATAGGTAATACCTGCAGCATCACAATCACCCCACGCGACTCTGCGATTTACTGAAAACGGTTGCTTCATAGTGATGTTTATAATCTCATATTTCAGATGATCATACGCCAATAAATCTTTGATATATTTCAGGATGATCAGCAAGGTGGCTGGCACGATTGGTATACACAATTTTTCCCTTGTTGATCAGAATACAGTGGTCCGAGATCTCCAGCAGAGACTTGATATCCTTGTCTACGATCAGTGTCGCCATACCGGTGGTATTGATTTTACGGATTACTGACCAGATTTCCTGGCGTATCAATGGTGCCAGACCTTCGGTTGCCTCATCCAGAACCAGCAGATCGGGATTCGTCATCAGTGCCCGACCAATCGACAGCATCTGTTGCTCACCGCCAGACAATTGATTGCCCATATTGGCCTTGCGTTCTGCCAGACGGGGGAAAAGCGTAGTGATGGCTTCGAGTGTCCACTGCTGATTGCCATTTTTATTGGGACGTGCGGCCATCAGGAGATTTTCGTACACAGTCAAATCCGGGAAGATTCCCCTGCCCTCAGGTACCAGCGCCAGACCCAGACGTGAAATTCTGTAGGCCGGCCAACCGGTGATCAGCTGTCCGCAAATCTCAATGGAACCTGTTTTCGGTGGCGTTAAACCAAACAGCGAACGAATGGTCGTGGTTTTGCCCATACCATTGCGGCCCATCAGACTTACGGTTTCACCGGGCATAATGGTCATACTTACACCATGCAGAATATGGCTGGCACCGTAATAGGTATTCAGGTCTCTTGCCTCCACCAGTGGTTGCTCAGTCATCCGTGTGTCTCATCGGCAAAATAGGCTTCCTGAACCTCTTTATTGGCACGAATTTCCGCCACTGAACCACTGGCAATGACCTTGCCGTTGACCATTACACTGAGACGATCCGCCACAGCAAACACAGCCTGCATATCATGCTCGATCAGGATAATGGTATGGTCTTGCTTAAGCTTTTGAATCAGCGTGATCACACGTTGCGCTTCTTCAGCCCCCATACCGGCCAATGGTTCATCCAGTAATAACAGTTGTGGCTCGGTTGCCAGCATCATACCGATTTCCAGTTGCCGCTGTTCGCCATAACTCATGGCAGAGGCAATGATTTCGCGTTGTCCGGCCAAGCCACAAAGCTCGAGACACTGTTGTGCGCGTTCCCGAACAGCAGTCAGACGTTTGGCTGATCGAAAAAAATGCATCGAGTGTGGCAAACGGGACTGGGCACCCAACAGACAGTTCTGCAGACAGTTGAATTCAGGAAATATATTGGTTTTCTGAAAACTGCGGCCAATACCCAGGCGCGATACCCTGTCAGCTGACAAACGACTGATATCCTGACCCAGGTATCGAATTCTACCAAAGCTCGGTAGCAGTTCACCTGACAACAAATTGATAAAGGTGGTCTTGCCTGCACCATTGGGCCCAATAATGGCATGCAGTTGAAGCTTCAAAAACGCCAGACTGACTCGATTTACAGCTGAGATAGCCCCAAACTTTACCGTCAAATCCTCGGTTTCCAGCACCTTCGTGGTCATGATTTCCGATCCATTGTCTTGGGATTTTCGGAACGATTGCCAGTGGTAAAACGATGCAGCAACCGACTGAAAAAACCGGTGACCCCATTGGGTAGAAATAGTGCAATCAACACCACCAGTATCCCCATAATCAGCAACCAGTGATCGATGTAGTCTTGCAACGAATCCTGCAACAACATAAAGACAAAGGTGCCTATCACAGGCCCGTACAGGGTACCCAGCCCACCCAACACGACCACCATGATGACAATTCCGGATTCGTGCCAGGCCAGATGCCCGGGACTGATGGTTCCGGTATGTACGACTTCCAGATAACCCGCCAGACCAGCCAGCATACCGGCAATAATAAAACTGACCCACTTATAGTAAAATGTGGCGTAACCGATGGCCCGTGTTCTCGACTCATTGGCCTTGATCCCCTTGATGACTTGACCAAAGGGTGAATTCAGCAGCTGCTTCAAAAACAGGTACGAAGCCACCAGGATAAACAGCACCACATAATAAAAAATACGATTCTGCTCCAGATCCAGCAGGACTGTATCGCCGATAGCAACAGTCGGTCTGAAAAACAGAAACATGCCATCTGACCCACCCCACTCCACCGCTTCCTGAAAATAATAAAACAGCATCTGGGCAAATGCCAGGGTGATCATAATAAAATAGATTCCGGTAGTGCGAACTGAAAACCAGCCGATCACAGCGGCCGCCAGGCCGGCCACAAGAATACTCAATGGCAATGACCAGAACAGACTAACACCAGATGCTTCAGGGGTCACAATTGCCAGTATATAACCGGCCAGGCCAAAGAATGCAGCATGACCAAAACTCACCAACCCGGTAAAGCCGATCAACAGATCAAGACTCATGGCGAATATGCCAAAAATCATCATCCTGACAACCAGTTCTACATAGTAGTCAGAGCCTGCGAACGGAAAAATCGCCAATAACAACAGCGCCAGCAATAACACACGATCCATGGAGCGGGAATAATTCATCGATTGATTCAAACCTGACCCGTGCGCCCATACAAACCCTGGGGTCGCCATACCAGCACCAAGGCCATCAGCGCATAGACCACCATGGAAGCCTGATCCGGCAACAGCACCTGGCCAAATGTTGTCGCCAGGCCGATCAACATCGCACCGATAAAGGCACCCTTGATCGAGCCGATACCACCAATCACGACGACCACGAAGGAAACGATCAGGATCCCGTTGCCCATGCCAGGATAGACTGAACTCACCGGCGCTGCGATCATCCCGGAAAATGCTGCCAATGCGGCACCGACACTGAATACTATGGAGAATACACGGTTTATATTGATGCCCAGCACTTCTACCATCTCCCGGTTTGATGCGCCGGCACGCACAATCATGCCCAGTCTGGTTTTCTGTATAATCAGATACATCCCGGCCGCCAGCAGCAGACAAACCGCGGAAATGAACAGTCGATAGATCGGATAGTCCTGGTTTTCGGTCAGCACAATACCGCCACTGAGTAGATCCGGAACAGGCACACTGTAAAAATCGGAACCCCAGATCAGAAGTTGGGTTTCATTCAGAATCAGGATCAAACCATAGGTCAGCAGCACCTGACACAAATGATCACGCTCATACAAATAGGAAATGGCAAAGCGTTCGATTACCAGGCTCAGTGCAATCATGATCGGGACACCGAGCAAAATCGCGAAAAAAAAGTTACCCAGGACACCATTTAACCAGAACACCACATAGGCGCCAAACATATAAAAAGCCCCATGTGCCAAATTGATGATACCCATGATGCCAAATACCAGTGTCAAACCGCTGGAGACCAGGAACAGCAAAAAACCATACTGTACTCCATTCAGTACCTGTACAAAAAATACCGTTACATCCATTTCGACATCACATTACCTTGATTCTAAAAAAGAAAAGGGGCCTCTCGTTTGAGAAGCCCCCACTATTCCAGGCCGGAGAATCAGGCCTTGCAACCAACTGCCGGATCTTCCAGTCCTTTGGCCAGTGTTTTCAGTGTCACCTGCTTGCCATTTCTGACTTCACGCAAGTAGATATTCTGCACCGGATTGTGTGATTTGGAGAAGGTGAACTTGCCACGAGGGCTGTCAATGACAGCACTACCCATGGCGTCAATCATCTTGCCCTGGGCGCTGATATCTCCATTCACGGCGCCCACACCCTGTAACAGCAATGAAGCCGCATCATAGCCCTGCACGGCAAATACGTTCGATTTACCGTCACCGAATTTCTTTTCGTAATTGGCAATGAAACGTTTGTTGGTTTCATTGGGCAGATCACGGGCATAATGAAGCGTTGTCTGCACCCCTTCTGCAGCGGAACCCGCCGGTTTCTCGACACCTTCAGTCAAGAAGCCGGTACCGTACAATGGAATCTTGGATTTTAGACCGGCTGCCTCATAATCCTTGAGGAACTTAATTGCGCCACCACCGGAAAAGAATGCAAAAACGGCATCCGGCTTCATATCAGCGATGGTAGAAAGATGCGCCTGAAATTCCACACTTGGGAATGGATTGAGAATATCCTTGATCGACTTGCCACCCGCTTTTTCAAATGACTCCCGCCCGGCTTGCATCATCTGGATACCGGCACCGTATTTCCAGCTGATGGTGATAATTTTACGATGACCGGCCGCATACATTGCCGGACCCGCCATCACTGCCGTCTGCCAGTTTGAGAACGAGGTCCTGAAAATATTGGGTGCACACAAGGCACCAGTTACCGCATTTGACCCGGCATTCGGGTCAATCATGATGGGAGAACCTTTTTTACCGATGATCTTGGCCATCACGGCTGCAATACCCGAATGAACTGGTCCGATAATAAAATCCGCTTTCTGTTTGCTGATCAGTTTATTGACATTCTGACCCGCTTTTGGCACCGACATCTGGCTATCGATGGCAACATATTCTACCGGACGGCCACCGACCTTGCCACCGGCTTCATCGATCCTCATTTTGAAGGCATTGGTGATCGATTCACCCAACATGGCATAGGTTCCGGAATATGGCAGCAAGATACCAATCTTGATCGGTGTATTGTCTGCGATGGCAAACCGGGCCGGCAAAAATCCGGCAGCGGCTGTTGCACCGGCAAGTGCAAGAAACTGGCGACGATCGCCATCAAATATTGTAGTCATCTTCGATCTCCTTTTATAGTTAACCGCCAACTCAGGTCAAATCCTGTGAGCGGCTGGTGTCAGTATTATTACCACACAACGTCAATTGATCATAGCGCACTGTGCTCTACGATTTCAACTAATTGACGTGATGATCTATCGACCTCGCCCGACCACCCGGCATATGATGATGTTGTACATCCGAATTCCACAGCCAGGATAAATTTTACTTGCAATTCAGCCACGCTATTCTAAGATGTCATCTTTGGGATTCGTGAGCGGAAAAAATGAAAATATTTCGTCTGTTACCCTTGGTATGTAGTCTGTTTCTGTTCTGGATGCCGGTTTTTGCAGAAGCCGGAACTCTGGTCAGGATGACGACATCCCTTGGTGTCATTGATATTGAGTTGAATGATGAAAAATCACCAATTACAGCCAGAAACTTTCTGAACTATATTGATGAAAAATACTATGACAACACACTCTTTCATCGTGTAATCGACGGCTTTATGATTCAGGGCGGTGGCTTTGACACCAAATTCAAACGCAAACGAAGTCATGCATCCATACAAAATGAATCGAACAATCATCTCAGC
The DNA here is from genome assembly GCA_964614335.1 of uncultured Gammaproteobacteria bacterium. Classification (GTDB taxonomy): domain Bacteria; phylum Pseudomonadota; class Gammaproteobacteria; order Arenicellales; family DRJH01; genus DRJH01. The sequence continues at coordinate 5,447 of CAZTLH010000043.1, read as the reverse complement.
AATGTTCGTGGAACCGTCGCCATGGCAAGACGTCAGGACCCTGACTCTGCAGCATCACAGTTTTTCATTAATCAGGCGAATAATACCAATCTCGATTATCCACACTTTGGTGGTTACACCGTCTTTGGTCGAGTCGTTAAAGGCATGGGAATTGTGGATAAAATTGCCAGAGTAGCTACTTCGACCCGGCATTTCATGCAAAATGTGCCGACTCAAGACGTTGTTCTGTTGCAAGTTCGAAGATTAAAACCTTGATCCTGTCCAAACAAAAGCTGATTGCTATTAGAAAAATACTTAACAGGGAACACTGTTTTACCCGGTCATGATCATTTAATCCCTGAACAACTGATTTCCCGGACAAAACCATCACAGAATGATCAAAAAAGTCAAAATCACGGATTTAAAAACAGGGATGTATGTCCATAATCTTGATGCAAGTTGGCTGTCTCATAATTTCATCAAAAACCAATTTGCCATTAAAGACAAAACCATACTGGAAAAAATCAGAAAATCAGGTCTAACACAGGTCTACATTGATACCAGCAAGGGCGCAGATGTAGAAACCGCACCAAAATCTGTCCATGTTAAAAAGAATACCGCCAGCGAAAAACAATCTATTGCGTCTGAAAACGATTCACTGGAAGACATACTCACCGTTGCAGAAGAAAAAGAACATGCTCACGCCATTGTTCGAGAAGCGAACAAAATCATCCACAACGTACTGGGAAACGCCAGAACAGATCAAAACATCGATGTGAAATCTGTTAGCGAAGTCTCCAGCAAGCTGGTTGACTCGGTATTTCGTAACAAGCACGCACTGGTCAGCCTGACGCGGATGAAAGATAAAGACAATTACACCTTTCAGCATTCGGTCAGTGTTTGTGGACTGATGGTCAACTTTTGTCGTGCCATGGAATTCGACAAGGAGACAAGTCAAAAAATTGCCGAAGGCAGTATGTTGCATGATGTCGGCAAGATGCTGGTACCCAATGAAATTCTCTGCAAACCTGGTAAATTGACAGATCAGGAATTTGCCATCATGCGTAAACATGTCGTCTACAGCCGTGAGATTCTTGAAAAGAATCCTGCGATAGCGCAGTGTGGTCTCGATGTAGCAGCCCAACACCATGAGCGCATCGATGGCAGTGGTTATCCACTTGGTCTCAAAGGTGATGAAATCTCCATCTACGGTAAAATGTCCACCATCGTTGATGTCTATGATGCATTGGCTTCGGTACGTTGCTATAAAACAGCATGGGAGCCATCTCAGGTGTTGTCAAAACTTCTGGAATGGAGCGACCATCACTTTGAACTGGATCTGGTACACAAATTCATCAAAAGCATGGGGATATATCCGGTCGGTGGACTGGTCGAACTCAATTCTGGAAAACTTGCCATTGTGATTGAAGAAGGACACCGGAGTAAGCTGCTCTCACCAATTGTGCTGATCATCTACAGCACCAGATTAAACGGGTATATTCGGCCACAACGTCTTGATCTATCAAAAACCACTGCAGAAAAGATCAAGAGCTGGGCTGATCCGCAAAAATACGGTATCGATATCACTAATTTCTATTAGTAAAAAAAGGGCTCTGACCCCTTTTTTCCTTTTTTCTTAGTAAAAAAAGGGCTCTGACCCCTTTTTTCTTTATTTGGCGGAGAGGGAGGGATTCGAACCCCCGGAGGCTCGCGCCTCAACGGTTTTCAAGACCGCCGCTTTCGACCACTCAGCCACCTCTCCGTACAGGTATGGGTCGGGTGCGTAGTTTACATGATGCGAAGACTAAATGTGACTATCTATAATTTTGTGGACTGCGGCCATGGTGGCCGCAACTTTTACCGGGTGAGCGCTTTGACTGATAGCGGTATCCGGGTCCTTGAGACCGTGGCCCGTCAATGTGCAGACCACAGTTGATCCCCGCGGGATCTTGCCTGACTCGATATCAGCCAGAGCACCAGCAACGGAGATGGCCGAAGCCGGCTCACAGAATACCCCTTCACAGGTGGCCAGTTTTTTCTGGGTGGCAATAATCCGGTCATCAGAAAACTCGGCAAACCAGCCCTTTGATTCGGTACTGGCATTCCAGGCCAGTTTCCAGGACTGGGGATTACCGATACGGATCGCAGTCGCTATGGTTTCCGGATTTTCAACAGACTTGCCACGTAAAAAAGGCGCAGCACCGCTAGCCTGATAACCCAGCATATGAGGTAGACTGTTGGCACATCCATGTTCATGGTATTCTCGATAACCCATCCAGTAGGCAGAGATATTACCGGCATTTCCGACTGGCAAACAGTGATAGTCCGGCGCCCTGCCCAGGGCATCGATAATTTCGAAAGCCGCTGTCTTCTGACCCTGCAGACGATACGGGTTGACTGAATTAACCAGTGTTACCGGAGTCTCTTGAGCCAGTTGTTTGACCAATTCCATGCCATCATCAAAATTACCCTGAATCTGGATCACCTGGGCACCGTGCATGCTGGCCTGGGCCAATTTTCCTAACGCGATCTGGCCATCAGGAATCAAAACAAAAGCCTTGATCCCGGCACGAGCAGCATAGGCCGCCGCAGCCGCCGAGGTATTGCCCGTAGAGGCACAGATAATCGCCTTGCAGCCTGCATTGACGGCCATGGTCACTGCCATGGTCATACCCCGGTCCTTGAACGAACCGGTTGGATTCAAGCCTTCATATTTGACATAGAACGCGATCGATTTTTCTTTTACCTCTGTAATGTTCTGTATTCTTATCAATGGAGTATTACCTTCACCTAAAGTAATTACTCGCATATTGTCAGTAACTGGCAACCAATCCCGATAGCGATTAATCAACCCGCTATAACGTGTATTCATGAGTTTTCCTGCTGGTCTGGTGGTTAACGTAGCGCTTCAACGCGTATTTGCATGATTTTTCCAGAAATGGACTCCAGGCCCTGTAATAAATTCACAGCACAATTCATCGCCTTTTCCAGTGTCGGGTAGGTCAGGAGTATGATCGGCACAGTCGATGCATCAGTAGTTTTGTTTTTCTGGATAATGGATTCAATACTGATTTGCTGATCTCCGAGTATACGCGTCACATCTGCCAACACACCGGGCTGATCAGCAGCCTGTAACCGCAGATAATAAGCACATTTTACCTCGGCCATCGGCACGATCGGCAGATTCTTGATCGCATCCGCCTGAAACGCCAGATGAGGCACACGATTACCCGGATCTGAAGTCAGTGCCCTGACAACATCCACCAGATCAGCGACCACCGCTGAAGCGGTGGCCTCTGCGCCAGCCCCCGCGCCATAATGCAGAGTATGACCAACCGCATCACCTTCCACGACAATAGCGTTCATCACACCATTGACACTGGCCATCAACCGGTTCTCCGGCAACAAACAAGGATGAACTCTCAATTCAACCCCCTGTTCAGCGCGACGGGCAATACCGAGGTGTTTAATACGATAACCGAGTTCTTCTGCATACAACACGTCATTGCGTGTCACATCACGAATACCTTCGACGTGAGTTTGTTGAAAATTCAGGGGAATACCAAATGCAATCGATGCCAGGATCGTTAATTTGTGAGCCGCATCCACCCCGTCGATATCAAAGCCCGGATCTGCTTCTGCATAACCCAGCTGCTGAGCCAGTGCCAGAGCATCAGGAAATTCACTGCCGTTTTGACGCATCTGGGTCAGGATGAAGTTGGTCGTACCATTAATAATGCCGGCCAGCCAGTTGATCCGGTTGCCGGCCAAGCCTTCACGCAAAACCTTGATAATGGGGATACCGCCACCCACTGCCGCTTCAAAAGCCACGGTCACACCCTGATCGTGTGCGGCTCGGAAAATCTCATTGCCATGCAAGGCGATCAGTGCCTTGTTGGCGGTGATCACATGTTTACCATTAGCGATCGCACGCAAAACAAGCTGGCGTGCAGGCTCTTTACCACCCATTAATTCAACCACGATATCAATATCTGGGTTTGTTACGATATCGACCGGGTCGGTGGTCAGGTGAATTCCCTCCATGGGGCAATCACGAGCCACGCTTCTATTCCGTACCGCAGCAGCACTGACGACAATTCTTCGTCCTGCCCTGCGGCTGATTTCATCAACATTTCGATGCAGTACATTGACAGTTCCACAGCCGACTGTTCCTAGCCCAATAATTCCTGTTTTTACCGGATTCACAATATATTCCTGAAATTTCCCTGATTCGACCTTGTTGTCTTGTTTACAATAGTTACCCGACCACACGTTTCAATGCGTGATGCTATACTGACTTCGAAGACCATCATTATCAACGATTCAACCAGACAGCATCCTGCTCAATTCTCTGCCAAGGCGTCTGATGAAATTTGCTGAAGAAAAAAATCAAAACCGTATAAAATCCTATACTGAAACGAGTATCCGTCTGGATGAGCAAGATTACCAACTTCCCATAGCGCTCCATGACGGCGGAATTGTAACCGCTATCGAACTGACAAGGTATAGTGAATTCAATCCAGACGTAGCCAGTGATATCGTGGCACAAAAGGCTGATATTGTTCTGCTGGGCACCGGCAGCAAATTAATTTTTCCGGGACCACAAATCCGTCACATTTTTCTAAATGCAGGGATTGGACTCGAGATCATGGACACACCCGCAGCTTGTCGCACCTACAACATTCTAATCTATGAAGAGCGAAATGTTCTGGCAATACTGTATCCTGAAGTTGAAGCCAAATAATTACCTCGTCAAATCAGATTCTGGAGAGTAAACCCTTTACCCTCAAGCAGCTGACGTAGTTTTATCAACGCCTCGACCTGAATTTGCCGTACACGTTCCCGTGTTACCCCAACATCCCTGCCCACTTTTTCCAGTGTAGAGATCTCTCGGCCATTCAGGCCGAATCGTCTTTCCATCACTTCGCTCTGTTTACGTGGCAGTTGCGACAACCACTCACGTACCAGACCCGGTAATTTTTGTTCCTGGAGCAGATCGGATGGATCGGACATTCTTGAATCAGCAATATAATTCAACAAATTGTGGGATATTTCTCCTTCAATGGGCGCATCAACGGAAGCAATGTATTCATTCAGTCCCAGTGTTTTTCGTACATTTTCTACCGGAATGTCCAAATGATTAGCGATATCCTGTTCGGCGGGCTTGCCATCATGTTGTTGAGCCAATGCCTTGACCGCATTCCGATAACTGTTCAGTTCTTTCATGACATGCACTGGCAAACGAATCGTTCGTGCCTGATTCATGATTGAACGCTCGATGGTCTGACGAATCCACCAGGTCGCATAGGTAGAAAATCGAAAACCGCGTTCAGGATCAAATTTTTCCACGGCCCGAATCAAGCCCAGATTTCCTTCCTCAATCAAGTCGAGGAATGCCAGACCACGATTCATATAACGACGGGCAATTTTCACAACCAAACGCAGATTACTTTCGATCATCTTGTGTC